>CAOKFJ010000262.1 GCA_948467695.1 uncultured Allobaculum sp.
CAGACTTGACGTTATACGACAGACTATTTCTTTGTGATGAAAACTGCGCCGCAGATCGTCCCGAGACAAAGAATTTCGGGTTGCGATTTGCGGCATGTTTTATATGTATAGATTTTGAAAATAGTCACTGATGTATTTTACGGCCATGAGTATATGGTAGAGATTATAGGAATTATGCAGGTAAAACAGGCGGAGCACACAAAAGCCTTTGCGAGCGTGACAATTTTGTAGAGAATAACATCAGAGTGAAAAATTATCGAGCTGCGGGCTTTCATCGTTGATATGTTTCACGGAAGGCTTGCAGGATAGAAAGGATTGTTATGGTTTTTTCAAGCCTGTTGTTTTTGTTCGTCTTTTTGAGCATAAGCATGGGTGTGTATCTGCTTGTTGACCGCAAGTATCAGAACAGGGTTCTTCTTGTATCTTCGCTGATTTTCTACGCATGGGGCGGACCGATGTATCTGCTTCTGCTTCTGGGGGAGACGTGGATCAGTTACTTCTGCGCGCTGCAGATCGATCGTACGAAAAGAACATTTAACCGCAAGTTCTGGATGACCATTGAATGTGTTGGTCTTCTTGGTCTTCTTGCCGTTTTCAAGTACACTCCATTATTTGCTTCTACGCTTCAGTTCTTAACCGGGTTTCCGGAATTCATTCCCGATATCGTTCTTCCGATCGGTATCTCGTTCTACACCTTCCAGCTTTTGTCCTATGTGATTGATGTATACCGAAAAGAAGTCAAAGCGCAGAAATCTTACTCCAAACTTCTTCTGTACTCTTCGCTTTTCCATCAGTGCATTGCCGGTCCGATCGTTCGCTATCAGACTGTCGAACAGGAGATCGACAACCGTCATGTGACATGGGCAGATGTGTATGCGGGCATTCGACGTTTCTCGATCGGTATGGCGAAAAAAGCCGTGCTTGCGAACAGTGTCGCGGTAATTGCCGATACACTCGCATCCACAAATGCGGAAACACTGTCCCAGACCCCGTCGATCGGGATCTGGTTTGGCGTGATGGCGTATATGCTTCAGATCTATCTCGACTTCTCCGCCTATTCGGATATGGCGATCGGCATGGGACGGATGGTCGGTTTCCATTATCTCGAAAACTTCAACTATCCCTACATGGCTGTATCCGTCAAAGACTTCTGGCGCAGATGGCATATCTCGCTGTCTTCCTTTTTCAGAGACTATATCTATATTCCCCTTGGAGGAAACCGTGGCGGAACACTTGTTTACGTGCGAAATATGATTACTGTCTGGTTCCTGACCGGACTTTGGCATGGAGCAAGCTGGAACTATGTGCTTTGGGGTCTTTATTATCTTGTGTTCCTGCTTCTCGAAAAATTTGTTATTCGCGAAAGAATTCCCAATGGCTGGAACCGTCTCTATACGCTGTCTGTCGTTTTTGTCGGATGGATTCTGTTCCGGTATGAAGACATGGGCACGCTTGGCATGACGCTGGCGGGAATGTTCGGCTTTACTCAGGCAGGATTCTTTGGCTGGTCCGCATGGTCGACGATTCTTTCGAACATCGTTCTGCTTGTTATCGCGATTGTCGCCTGCACGTCGCTTAGCGTGTACGCAGAGCGTATTCTGGCTCTTGCCGCACGCAATAATACCTTCTTCTTTACACTGTATGCGCTCGATCAGGCACTGATTCCGCTGTTTATGATGGCGATATCATTCCTCTTTCTGATTGGCGATGTATACAACCCGTTCCTGTACTTCCAGTTTTAATGCGAATCAAGCTTAGAAAGGATTGAATGGATTATGAGAAAGAAATTTTCCAAAAAACAAAAACATATTCTTCGCCTGGTTCGCCGTGCCACAGTGGTTCTGTTCTGTCTGTTTATGGCAGTTGGAACGATCACCGGTCTGATGCTTCCGGCGCGTCCAAAGACTTCCGCGATTGAAAAACGCGAACTGACCGCTTTTCCCGCATTCACCATGAAAAGCTTTCTGGATGGCAGCTGGTTCTCGCAGATTTCTTTGTGGTATTCGGATTCCTACCCCGGACGCGATCAGTTTGTCGCCATGAACAATACGCTGCAGAAAGCCAAAGGTTTCCAGCAGAAGGAAATGGTTATCGGCGGCGGGAAAGCTGACGAGATTGGCGGGAAGAAAAAAGACAATGAATCCGAGGATGATGGAAAAGGATTTGACGAACGCAAACAGGCACCGGATGTGAACGTGCTGCAGGATGATATCCAGGGGCAGATCATGGAGGGATTGCTTGTCAAAGACGGCGCAGCTTACGGCGGCTACTATTTTGCGCAGGAGGCGTATGATCTGTATACTTCCGCGCTTGAACGCGGCGCAAAAGAGCTGGAAGGCACGACAAACGTGTACTCCATTCTCGTTCCCAACAACTCTTCGATCATGCTCGACGACGAAACCTACAAAAAACTATCGGGATCCGATCAGAAGCAGGCGATCGATTACTATTACACGAACTACTCGGATCTTGTTCATCCTGTCGGAACTTTTGATGTTCTGAAAAGCCACAATAACGAGAATATCTACTTCAAGACCGACCATCACTGGACACCCCTTGGTGCGTACTACGTCTACCAGAGCTTCTGCAAGACCAAAGGTATTGAACCGGTTGATAAAGACGAACTGGAGTATTTCAAATATGAACCGTTCTATGGATCGTATACGTCTATGCTTCCCGGTGTAGAACTGAGTCCCGATGTGTTTGAGGGATGGGTTCCGAAAGGCGGAAACAACATGCGTGTCTTCAATGACTTGTCCGGTGATCCCAACAGCACCGACTACTATGAGACATTTGTTGTCGATCCCAACGAGGGGATTGATCAGTACAACCACTATATGCGACTGATCAGCGGCGATTTGCCGTTTGTCATGATCGACAATGAAGAGATCGATGACGGCTCTTCGTGTCTGCTCATTAAAGAATCGTACGGAAACGCGTTTGCTCCCTGGCTTGTCAATAATTACGACAAAGTGTATGTCATGGACCTTCGCTATTCCGATATTCCCATTGTGACGTTTTGCAAAGAGAACAATGTCACGGATCTGATTATTATGAACAACATCCAGCTTGGAGGCGCGCTCAGTGTCTGCGAAATGCTGGATTCGCGCATGCATTAGAGCATGACAACTCTCAGGTAATGAAAGAACCGCTTCTCGCTTGGCTTATGAAGAGCAAGAGAGAAGCGGTTTTGTTCGTATCGTCGATTCATCGATCGCTTCAAAACGATGTCATATATTGTCGCATATTGACTGTCGATGTCTGATAT
>CAOKFJ010000263.1 GCA_948467695.1 uncultured Allobaculum sp.
GGCATTAAACGATAGCGGTTTGGAGCAAGTGATCTCAAATGATCAGGTGCTTTAATCCGTAAAAAAAGCAATTTGAATATGCACAAACTCGAAATGAGCCGGCATGCCGCTATGAGGCGGTGCCGGCTCGTTTGCGTTTTCTCAGGATAATCTGCGCGAGGCGAAATCAATGCTCGTCGTGAAGCGGCGCGAGCGCGTTTAGAATCGCCGGCTTCCACTCGCCGATCAGTTTGTCGAGCGACCATGCCGCATTGGCGGGAGAAGTAGACGGCATGCATTGCGCTTCAAGTCCGGTTTTTGCCTGCTGATGCTTTGTATACAGGGCAAATGCGCTTTTTCCATTGCACAGAATTGTCTGAATCTTGCAGTGCGAAAGAAGCTGGTCAAGGTCAGCGGGTTTTGCGTTTCGAATGGAGGCGTCGCTTGAGCCGCGGATATCGCACGATTCGATCACATCGTACAAAGCGATATGGTGTCTGCGGCACAGCTGCGTCTTCTCTTCGATTGTCTGCGGAATATCTTCGCCGAAAACAGCGGCGAGCATTTTCCAGAAACGGTTTTGCGGATGACCATAGTAAAAGCTGTTTTTCCGGCTGGCGACTGAGGGCAGGGAACCGAGTATGAGAACGCGCGAGTCTTTGTCGAAAAGAGGCGCGAAAGGATGAATGACGTGTGTGATTGGTGCGGACATAAAATCCTCCATGGATATGTAAATATAAAAACTCAATTGACAATTTCACTCTCTTTGATAGACTGCCATGGGCGCTGGAGAGATCGGAAAAACGTTTCGTCCGGCTGTCTTTGCGAGGTGAACGGGAAATGAACAGAAATCTAAATCAGACAGAATCGAAGTCTGCCATGAAGCATTCGGCAATCGCGCGGCTGACGGCATTTTTGAAGAAGAACCGCGGCTATTTCTCGAAAACGGATCTGATTTTATGGTGGGGATCGATCGCTTTGATCCTTGGAGCGTTTATTCTGTTTGACGGCATCAATTATCTCACGCTCAGCGCTTCGCTGATTGGGGTAACATCACTCATATTCAATGCGAAAGGAAATCCCTTCGGGCAGTTTCTGATGGTCATCTTCAGTGTGCTCTATGGGATTATCTCCTATTCTTCAGCGTATTACGGCGAGATGATCACCTATGCGGGCATGACTGGACCGATGGCGCTGTTCGCGCTCATTTCCTGGCTGAGAAATCCGTTTGAAGGAAACAAATCGGAAGTGAAAGTCAATCGTCTGCATCGAAAAGAAATCTTCGGCATGTGTCTGATGACAATTGCGGTGACGATCTTCTTCTACTATATTCTGGCGTATTTCCATACAGCGAGCCTGATGGTAAGCACGCTTTCGGTGCTGACAAGTTTTGTCGCGGTGTATCTGACGTTTCGTCGAAGCGTGTATTTCACCATGGCATACGCGCTTAATGACCTCGTGCTGATCGTTTTATGGATTCAGGCATCGATGCTCGACATCTCCTGCATGTCGGTGACGATCTGTTTTGTGGTGTTTTTCGTCAACGATATTTACGGCTATATCAACTGGGCGAAAATGCAGAGACGACAGGAAGCCTCTGCGCTTGCATAAGCAAAAGAATATGAAAACGGACTCGAACCTCGCTGCTTTGGCAGGCGGGAATCGGGTCCGTTTATACTTTCAAGAGTGAAATGCGTCGATCGAGTCGTTTTACTTCTCGTCGGCTTCGATCAGTTTTTTCAGAATCTGCACGGCGTTCGATGCGGCGCCTTTGCGGATCTGGTCGCCGGCGCAGAACAGGGAAACGGTTCTTCCGGTTGGATCGGCCGGATCGTGGCGAAGACGGCCGACATAGACGAGGTCCTGGTTGGTTGTGTCTATAGGCATCGGGTAGATGTTGTGAGCGGGATCGTCAGTCAGTTTAACCCCTTCGGAATTGGCGAGTTTTTCGCGCAGCACATCAAGATCAACGGGCTTTTCGCAGCGTACGGTGATGGATTCGGAGTGGGAGCGCCATACCGGTACGCGAACGCAGGTGCAGTTGACGTTCAGTTCGGGTGCATGAAGAATTTTGCGTCCTTCGTTCTGCATTTTCCATTCTTCGCTGGTAATGCCATTGGCATCGAAACCGCCGATCTGCGGGATGACGTTGAAAGCGATCTGGTAAGCGAAAGCTTCGGGTTTTGCGTCCGGGTCTTTGAGCTCGCGTTCGAGATCGCTGATGCCTTTTACACCGGCGCCGCTGACTGCCTGGAATGTAGTGCAGATAACGTCGTTGATGTGGTAGAGATCATGAAGATCATGCAGAGCCATCAGAGCGATGATGGTGGAGCAGTTCGGGTTGGAGATGATGCCGTTATGCTTGAAGATGTCTTCCGGGTTGATTTCCGGTACAACGAGCGGTGTTTTTTCGTCAAGACGATACGCGGAGGAGTTGTCGACAACAACGCATCCGGCTTCCTGTGCCCAGGGCATCCATCTTTCGGTTACATCGTTTTCGCAGGCGCCAAGAACATAATCGACACCTTTGAAGGATTCGGGGGTGAGTTCTTCAACAGTGTAGCCCTCGATCTGCTTTCCGGCAGAACGGGCAGAGGCGAGCAGGCGGATATTGGCGTTGATGCCCTGTTCGCTCAGGCATTCAAGCATCTGTTTTCCAACAGCGCCGGTTGCACCGGCAATGGCGATTGTTTTCATAATCATTTCCTTCTTTCTTAAACGGTTACGTCCTGATATTGCTTCCTTATATATATGAGAGAAGGGAAAGTTTTAAAGGCATTCTCCCTTTGCTCTCGTGATTCACTGCGTGTTTTTCTAGTCGTGAACGAATTCGTTGTAGATAACTTCGATCGTGCGGGCAAGATCGGCTTCTTTGACACCGATGGTGATGTTGATCTCGTTGGAGTCCTGCGCGATCATCACGATATTGATTTTTTCGCGGCCGAGCGCTTCGAACAGGCGGCCGGCGTTGCCCGGCTGATGGGACATGGATTTACCGACAGTCGAGACAAGCGCGATGTTCTCTTCAACCTTGATCTGATCCGGTTCAACCTGACGCTTGATGTCGTGAAGAATTTCGTAAAGGCTGTCTTCCACTTCGGCTTTGTTGACGATGATGGTGAAAGAATCGATGCCGGAGGGCAGATGCTCGATCGAGACACCGTAGCGTTCGAGAACGGTCAGCACTTTGCGGATGTAGCCGATTTCGTTGGACATGTGTTTCTTGTAGACATAGATCGACATGAAACCGGGTTTTCCGGCAAGACCGGTGATGGGATAGCGGCGGG
>CAOKFJ010000264.1 GCA_948467695.1 uncultured Allobaculum sp.
GCGTGTGCAAGGAAAAACATGTCCCCATCCGCATCGGCATCAATTCCGGTTCGCTCGAAAAAGACATTCACGACAAATACGGCAAACCGACAGCTGAAGGCATGATCGAGTCGGCCAGACGCCATGTCGATATTCTTGAAGATCTCGATTTCCACGATATCGTTCTTTCTTTCAAATCAAGCGATCCATTGCTCTGCCTTGAAGTGTACCGCCTGGCAAGCGAAACATTTGCGTATCCGCTTCATCTTGGCGTAACCGAAGCCGGCACAGAGATGACCTCTTCGGTCAAATCCACACTCGCTCTTGGACCGCTGCTGCTTGAAGGCATCGGAAGCACCATCCGTATTTCGGTCAATGGAGATGCAACTAGAGAACTGCCGATTGTGCGCGAACTGCTCAAGGACTGCCGTCTGCTCGACAACGTGCCCAACCTGATCGCCTGCCCGACATGCGGACGCACGGCGTGGAACATGAAGCCGGTTGTCGACGAGATGGAGCAGTGGCTGCAGACCATCAATAAACCGGTGACAGTAGCCATTATGGGCTGCGCGGTCAATGGTCCGGGTGAAGCGCGTCATGCGGATATCGCCATCGCGGGCGGAAGGGATGAAGGCCTTCTCATACGCAAAGGAAAAATTGTGGAAAAACTGCGCACGGACGAGATGGTCGACCGCTTGAAAGAGGAAATCCTCAAGCTTTAAAATAGATCTGTAAGGTGCAGGCGCGGCGCACTTGTGAAAGATTTGACCAAATTTCCAAACGTGCCTGCAAGTGCTATATTTGAACCATAGGTCAAGTTAAAAAGACATGAGGTAGAAAAACATGATTATTTCCAAGTTATCTGAAGAAATCCGCGGAAAAGGCGTACGCATCGTCTTTACCGAAGGATGGGACAAACGCGTTATGGGCGCTGCAGTGCGCCTCGCAAACGAAGGTATTCTGAATCCGGTTCTTCTTGGTGAAAAAGAAGAAATCGAAGCCTGCGCAAAAGAAAACGGATTCGACATTTCCAACATCGAATGCATCGCACCGAGCGAATATCCCGAGGAAGCACGCGAAGCCATGATCACCAAAATGGTTGAACTCCGTCGTGGTAAAATGTCCCGCGAAGCTGTTGCCGAAGCGATCAGCCATACCAACTACTTCGGAACAATGCTCGTAAAAATGGGTCTTGCCGACGGTCTGCTCGGCGGTGCAACATACTCCACAGCCGACACTGTACGTCCTGCTCTGCAGCTCGTTAAAACCGCTCCCGGCCAGTCCATTGTTTCTTCCACATTTATCCTGGTAAAAGGCGGCGAACAGCTGTTCATGGCTGACTGCGCCATCAACCGCGACCCCAACCCCGATGAACTGGTTGAAATCGCTATCCAGACAGCCGACACCGCTAAAAAATTCGGTGTTGATCCGAAAGTGGCTATGCTTTCCTACTCCTCCTTCGGTTCCGCTACCGGTCATTGCGTAGCTAAAATGAACGAAGCGACAACACGTCTCAAACGCATGCCTCTCGACTTCGATGTTGACGGCGAAATGCAGTTCGACTGCGCTGTTGCTCCTGAAGTTGCAGCTCTCAAAGCTCCGGAATCCAAAGTTGCCGGCAAAGCCAACACATTCATCTTCCCGAACCTTTCCTCCGGAAACATCGGCTACAAGATCGCTGCCCGTCTTGGCGGATGGGAAGCTGTAGGACCTGTACTGCAGGGCCTGAACGCTCCGATCAACGACCTGAGCCGTGGATGCAACGAAGAAGAAATCTACAAAATGGCTATCGTTACCGGCGCTCAGAAAGCGCTCGGCATCTAATCGCCGCACCCCCGTTTTATCGATTGACGTTTTAAACAAGCACACGATTCAAGCCGTCTGTTCACGCAGACGGCTTTTCTGCGTGCGCCCTTTTTTGCGCTCGCTGCCTTTGTCTGATGGCGTTGACTGCAATGCGGGACGAGAGACAAACCTGATATACTTGCCATATGAAACGACTGGAAAAATTCCCCTGGCAGATCGACGAGGGGGCTGTCTGCGACTATGTGGACGGCACGCTCATTCTTGCTGTCAAGGATGACGAATGGAACGACGCGCAGCTCGAGCGCGCCGGCGAGCCTTTTGGCGTGGAAGTCTGCGAAACAAACGGAATCGTGATTTTTCTGATGGACGGCGGACCGCTGGACACCTGCGATTTCTATTTCAACATTCAGGAGTGCGATGAAAAAAAGGAGCTTATGGCACAGAAAAACCTGAAGGTGCAGGCTGTCCTGATCGACAAAGACGATGTGATCCGCATCATCAAAACCGGATCGCTCACGCTTGAAAAAACGCGCGAGCTGCAGGAACTGTTCAAAAAACAGGAGGCGTACGACTTCATGCCCGGCGAGTACGACTGCAACGTGGAAGGGCTTCAGAGCGCTTACGAGCCGACAGAACTGGCAAAATACGCCAAAACTTCATTCGTTCTGCACTGATTGAGCGCTTTTTGAGTAAACTTTGAACAGAACAAAAAATGACCGGAGCTCACCGCCTTTTTCGAGCGCCTGTCCTGTACAGGCGCATGGCGCAAAAGACGCACAAAAACGCGAAGGGTGTCCGGACACAAGCAGAAGGAGATAGAACAATGAAAGCTGTGATCAGTGTTGTCGGCGCAGACCGCGTCGGCATTCTTGCCATGGCGGCCAATGCCTGTGCCGACCATAACGTGAACATTCTTGAAGTGGCTCAGACCATTCTCGATGGCGTGTTCTCGATGACGATGATCGTCAACATGAACGAAATGGACATCACATTCGATGAGTTCGCGACAAAAATGGAAGCTCTCGGTGTGGAAAACGAACTGGTGATCCGCGTGATGAACCAGGAAATTGTCAAAGCGATGCATACAATTTAAGGGGTGTCGCATGCAGACCAACAATATTCTTGAAACCATCAAAATGATCGACGAGGAATGCCTCGACATCCGTACCATCACCATGGGCATTTCTCTGCTCGACTGCGCGGATCCCGATATTCACGTATCCTGCGCAAAAGTCGAAGAAAAAATCTGCCGCCTTGCCAAAGATCTGGTCAAAGTCGGCGACGACATCAGCCGCGAATACGGTATCCCTGTTGTCAACAAGCGCATTTCGGTCACACCGATCGCGATGCTTGTTGCGGTATCGGGCGGCGATCCTGTTGAATACGCGCTCGCTCTGGAGCGCTGCGCGCAGAAACTTGGCGTAAACTTCATCGGCGGCTACTCCGCGCTTGTGCAGAAAGGCTATTCCGCCGGCGACG
>CAOKFJ010000265.1 GCA_948467695.1 uncultured Allobaculum sp.
GCCCTTGTCGGCAAAGACAATCTCGCCATCAAGGTTCATATAGCCCACTCTGGAAGGATCGGTGTAGCTAGGCGCGTATTCAAACGCGAAGCATCCGCTCTGTCCGGTTCCTCTTTCCAGGCCGATTTCCCGAAGATAGCCGTCCTGAGAAAAGACGTTGCGGATTTCGAATGCCGGATCGATCGCGTAAATCTCGCCGTGCTCGATCCAGTCTTCGTTCACGATGATTTTTCCATCGGACACGATGTAGTAGAGCGAATCGTCGAAAGGCATAAAAGACAGAGCGCTGCGCGAGACATCGGTCGGACTGGTGTGAATGATTTCGCCATCGCGCAGAACGGAAAGCGTGGCATTATCGTTTTGAAGCGAAACCTGCAATTCCATCAGCGAACCGTGATATTCAATGACATCTTTGATCTGCGTATAGGACATGTCATCAAACTCATGGAGCGTTTTTACGGATTCGTCTTCGAGATCCATCTCGTACACCTTGCTTGCGCGATACATGCGCTGCAGTCCGCTCGTGTCATTGTCGAGAATCTGAAACCAGAGCTTGTTTTCGCCTCCGCGAATGACATCAAGCATCTGTCCATCGCCGACATAGGAAGAAAGATCAATGGTCTTGACGATGGAAGACGCAGGATTTTTCGCTTTTACGGTCTCGGGACTGGTGTATGCCTGTTCAAGGGTTTCGGTTGTCGCATCGTCATGCGGCTTGTTATGTCTGTCGGCCTGCTGAGCGTCCGTTCGCGAACAGCCTGCCGCTGCCATGCATAAAGCGAGTGCAATCAGCAGTTTTTTCGCGCTGCGCGATCTTTTCGAAGTCAGTGTGCTCATAAAATCCCCCTCGATCCGTCTCATCCTGTGCAATGACCAGATTCATGATTCTTGTATCTTATGACATTAGTATATGGTAAGAATTTTATGCATACCATCCATGTTTTTCACTCTAATCTTACGTCTTTGACATACTGCGAGGTTTGAATTTATGCCTTATACGCGAAGCAGGTGCAGTTCAAAAACCGCGATCGAGCGGGCATCGTCTTTTTTGCCTTCCACCTCGACAAGCATTTTTTCTTTTACTCTTTCCTGAATGCGCGCATATGTTCTGGGCATGATCGCCAGATCGATCTGCGCGCTTTCGTCACTGAGTGTCGCAAACGCCATCAGATCGCCTTTTTTGGTTTTGTGCTCGCGAATGCGGGTGATAATGCCGCATGTGCGCACGCTGCCTGTGCGATCGGAAATCTGCTCGATCGACGAAAGCGAAGAGTCGCGTTTTCTTGCTTCCCTTGCCGGATGCGGGCCGAGCGTAAAGCCGAGAATTGTTTTTTCATGTTCAAGCCGCGCGCTGCGCTCAACTGGTTTCCGCTCAATGACCGGCGCGGAAACACCCGCCAGTTTCCAGCGCTGCGACTTTTCATCAAGAATAGCCAAGTCGATCAGGCGCATCATTTCGTCAAACGATCCTTCCAGACTCTCTCGCGAGCATCCGGTTTCATCGAACGCGCCGATCTGAATCAGCATAAGAATCTGTTCGCGCGAAAGTTTAAGTCTTGCCAGACGCAGCACGGCGATCACCGGATCATCGAAGGGACCGTACGCTTCTCTTTCGGCAATGATTTTCTCGACAACCATGCGCCCAAACGATTTCATCAATGTCAAAGGCATGCGAAGCGCTCCGTTTTCAAGCGTATAGCGTACGCCAGAGCGGTTGATGGACACAGGAAGAATCCAGATTCGTCTTCGGGCTGCCTCCTGCATGATCGAATACGTCTTGGAGCCGGAGCCTGCAGAATAATTGAGCAGGCATTCGTAAAACGCGAGCGGATAGTGCACTTTGAGATACGCCATCTGATACACAATCAGACCATAGGCATACGAATGGGACTTGTTGAAGCCATAGTCCGCAAACTGTTCCATGATCCCGAAAATATGCTGTGCCTGATTTTGCGGTATGCCTTTTTGCGCGGCGCCCTGCACAAAGCGCGCTTTCCATTCTTCCATGACATCATGCTTTTTCTTGGACATCGCTTTGCGCAGAATATCCGCCTGCGCAAGACTGAAGCCGCCAAGAATTCTTGCCGCTTCCATGATCTGTTCCTGATACAGGAAGATCCCGCCGGTTTCCGCGAGCAGACCGTCAATCAATGGATGTATGGACTGGCGTCTTTCGGGATGAAATCTGGCATTGAGATACGTATCGATGCTCTTCATCGGTCCGGGACGATACAGCGCGAGCACAGCAGCGATATCTTCAAAGCGCTGCGGCTTGAAACGCATGATGAGCTTGCGGATTCCCGCGCTTTCGAGCTGGAACACACCAAGCGTATCGCCTCTCGAAAGCATCTGATACACCGCGGGATCATTGAGCGGCAGGCGAAGAAGTTCAATCTTCTGTCCGCTCTGTTCTCTGATCGAAGCGCACATCTCGTCAATCATCGTCAGGTTTCTAAGCGCTAGAAAGTCGAATTTGATCAGTCCGATTTCTTCGAGATACTCCATCGTAAACTGCACGGCAGGAAGCGCCGCTCCCGCATCCCACAAAGGCGCGTAGTTGGTCAGTTCTTCGCGCGCGAGCACAATGCCGCCGGCATGAACCGAGGTATGGCGCGGGAAGTTTTCAATGGTGCACGCGACTTCATAGACGCGCCTGAGCGATGCGGAATTGGCAAGCAGCGAAGAAAACGCCCGACTTTCCTCTTTCGCCTGCTTCAGTGTGATACCAGGTGTCGAAGGCACAAGGGCGGTGAGTTTTTCCACTTCGCGAATATGCATGCCCATCGATCTGGCGCAGTCGCGAAGCGCCGCTTTGGCTTTCAGACGCGAGAACGTGACAATGTGCGCGACATGGTTTCTTCCATAGACGTCCTGCACATAGCTGA
This sequence comes from uncultured Allobaculum sp., assembly GCA_948467695.1. Taxonomy (GTDB): domain Bacteria; phylum Bacillota_I; class Bacilli_A; order Erysipelotrichales; family Erysipelotrichaceae; genus Allobaculum. The sequence continues at coordinate 2,886 of CAOKFJ010000265.1, forward strand.
TGATTTCATCGCGCCGGTTGTCAGGAAAGTCGGTGTCGATATCCGGCATGGAGATTCGCTCGGGATTGAGAAAGCGTTCAAAAAGGAGTCCGGATGCGATCGGGTCGACATGCGCGATGCCAAGCACCCACGCCACAAGCGAACCTGCAGCACTTCCTCGACCAGGGCCGACAAGAATATCGCGGCTTCTTGCTTCGCGAATAAAATCCCACACGATCAGAAAGTAATCGGCAAATCCCATGGAGAGAATGACATCGAGTTCATGATTGAGGCGGTCGACATAGTCCGCGCGCAGACGGCCGTTCAGCCTTTTTTTCAGTCCCGCCATGCACAGATTGCGCAGATACT
>CAOKFJ010000266.1 GCA_948467695.1 uncultured Allobaculum sp.
ATACATATGCGAATAATAAGACAGGAAATCGCATAAATTCGAATCATTTTTGACTCTCAATCAGCTGAAAATACCGTTTCCATTTTCAGAAAGATTCGGACTGGAGATGCCGAATTTCAAATCCGGGAATCGGGGATAATTCTCGTATGCTACTATGAAAACGGATGCGGATTATGCGATGTCTCATTGCTGCATCGCATAATCCATCCCGTTTTTCATACAGCAGGCAGTTCGATCAATCGATCGGAATGAATCGAATGAGAGTATATATCGGATTGCCCGGAACTGTTTGTTCCATAAGCAAAGACTGGATGTAAACGCAGTGAAGAGTGTCCAATGCGGGACAGCAGGAGGAAACGATTATGGATTATGTAAGTGCAGGAATTTTACGCAGAAACGATCAGATTCTCGTATGCCAGCGACCGGAGAACTGTGCCTTCGGACTGCAGTGGGAATTCCCCGGCGGCAAACGCGAAGTCGGCGAGAGCGCTGAAGAATGCCTCATCCGCGAACTGAAAGAAGAACTCGATCTGGAACTGAACCCCGAAAAGATTCATCCCTTCTATATTCTCACTCGTCCAGATACCGGACTGCATATGGATTTTCTCATTGTCGATACCGACAACTATCAGCCGCGCATGCTTGAACACAACGGCATGCAGTGGGTGCGCAAAGACGAACTGGATAAATTCGACTTCTGCATCAACGACAAACTGATGCTTGAACAGATCAATATCGACGATCTGTTCGCCTAAACTTCGTACTTATCCTCGACATACAGACACAGAAAAGAGTTTCTGATCAAGCGCCTCGTGTGCGACATCAGAAACTCTTTTTTCGTACATCTCATTCACTCAAAAGCAGATGGTTACTGCGCGCTCTTTTGAACTTTGCGTCCTGCCGCAGCTGCAGCGATATACAGCAGGAAAACAACCAGAACAATCAGGCAGACAATGACATTGGTGCTCTGCAGCATCAGATAAACATAGGCGATCAAATAGATCCAGACCAATAGATGCGCGATTATCTGCAGAATGAGAGTTACTGTGGTTCCTTTCGATTTCTGGCTTGTGTAGATATAGTCGACCATCAACAACGCGAAAATGGTCTGTGTCGCAAACGGCATTATACAGAACCCTCCTCAGATGTCTCTTTAAGATAATTATACAAGCTTATCTTTATCAACAAGTATTATCAATTTGTTATTTATTTTCCAAACCACTCAAAGTGGATACCTTCGCTTTTCTGCTCGCCTTCGATAAATTACCGTGAGAATTTTCGCTGAATACACAAAACCGCCTGAGCGTATCTCGAAAAGAAACCACTCAGGCGGTGCATTGATTCAGTCAAAATTCGACCCAGCGCTGCAAGAAAGGAACGAACCCTTCTAGTGCAGGAGGATCAGGCAAGAGCCTTTTCTGTCGTCCAGTAACCGTATCTGCTGTTCATTTTCCACAGGAAGAAGAACGCGACAATTGCAGATAAACCTTCCGATACAACCGAAGACCACCATACGCCATCAACACCGAACAATGCAGGCAGAATCAGAATGGCGCCAGCCTGGAAGAGGAAGGTTCTTGTCAGAGACAGGATTCCCGAAACTGTACCATTGTTGAGCGCGGTAAAGAAAGCGGACATGAAGATATTAAAGCCGCCGACAAGGTAGCTTAACGAGAAGATATGAATCGCGTAGACCGTCAGATCCATCAATGTTTCTGAATAGGATACGAAGATCATGCTCAGTTCGCGAGCGAAGACTTCGGAGAGCACTGTGACAAGTACACTGCCGATCATTGTCAGGCGGATCGAAATGCGCAGCAGGTTTTTAAGCTCTTTATGATTCTGCGCTCCATACTGATAGCCGATGCAGGGCGAAGATGCCATCGAATAGCCGAAGAACATAGCGTGCGCAAGGAACATGATGTACTGCAGAACGCCATAGGCGTTGACACCATCCGGTCCGATCAGGCGCATGAGCTGTCCATTGTACAGCATCAGGACGAAGGAAGCGGAAAGGTTGGTGATCATTTCGCTCAAACCGTTGTAGCAGGACTGCACCAGCGGACGAAGACGCCATTTAAAGCGGGTAAAGTGAATCGCGCTTCTTTATGACGCCAGAACCAGATCGCCGGAACAGCAGCGCCAAGCACCCAGTTGAATGCCGTTGCCAGCGAAGCACCAAGAATGCCGAGATTTCCAAAAGCGATCAGCACAAAGTCAAGAATCATATTGGAAAAACCCGCAATCAGCGAAATCGCCAGTCCAAGTTTAGGCTTGCCGACCGTAACCAGAAAAGACTGGAAAGAGGTCGACATGAAGAAGAACGCCTGCATGGCAATGAGCGGCCGGCCATACGCCAGACAGTCCGCCATCAGGTCATCTGTCGCCCCCATAAAGCGTGCAATCTGGGGCAGAAAGGTGAGCACGAGAACGGAGACAATTACGCCAACAATGATTTCAAAGACAATCAGCATCGTGAAGTATTCACAGGCAAGCTGTTCTTTCTTTTCACCGAGCGTTTTGGAGATCAGCGCGTTTCCGCCGCTTCCGATCATAAAACCGAAAGCACCAAGCATGCCGACTGCCGGCCAGATCAGATTCAGTGACGCAAAAGCGCTCTCCCCGACTAGATTGGATACCGCGAGTCCATCGACAATGGTGTACATCGACGTAAAGACCATCATGATAATACTGGGCAGCGCGAAACGCAGAATTCGTCCCGTGCTGAAATGATCCGAGATTTTCATTTCCATACTGATCAGCCTCCTTCCCCGGACCAGCTCCGTATGCAGATTCTTTCTTTTGTCATCGCTTCTTCGTATTGGATTCCCTGCTGTCAATCGTCCAGGTCTAATGTGAAGAGATAAAGACAATGAGAATAATAAATGTTAGGAAAGAACTGTTTGCAGAGCGAATGTCAACGATTATACCATATTTAAAATATTATTTTCCCTTTTTATTTTCTTTATCTTGACAGCTTGTGTGCCTGCAGACTGTCTCTTTTTCAAACAAACAGCGCCGGATCTTTCCTGCCCAAGGTCGGATCCAGCGCTGTTGAATATCCGTCGCCTCGCGTAGATCAAAGCGACGTCGCATTTTGTTTTATCTGCATCTTGTTCACGGCTCAGTCAGCCGCCTGCACATCAAATGGATGAGTGAGTTTTCCAGCGACCATCGTATTGACGACTGTGGGAAAGCCGGAA
>CAOKFJ010000267.1 GCA_948467695.1 uncultured Allobaculum sp.
ATCAAGGAACGTCAAATCCGCCAGGAAGCCTTCCGCAATTTTGCCGAGTACTTCCTCTTTTCCCTCGCTGTATGCGCCCTGCATGGTGCAGGCGTCGATGACTTCGTCAAAGCGCATTGCGTCGGGCAGGCGCAGTGCCCACATACCGTTTTCAAACACATTGCAGTCTTCGATCGGGCAGTCGGTGCCCATCGACAGATGCGTGCCGCGATACAGCGTGCCAAACGCGTAGCTTGTCGCGGCTTTTTCTTTGCCGACGCGCGAAGCCACAACCGGACCATCCGCTTTCCAGAAAACGGGCTGCGCATAGATCAGAACCTTTTTGGCGATCATTCGATCGATCAGTTCCTGGTCCGTGATCTGCACATGAATAATTCCCCAGCGCAGCGGATTGCCCTCGTCCATGTATGTGTCGTACGTATCCATAATCTGTTTGATCGCCTGATCGCCGATCGCATGAAAAATGCAGGGTCTGCCCAGTTCTTTGCAGGTGCGCACAAACTCGTCCATGGCATTGGCATCCATTGTGCACTGTCCGCGGTTGCCCGGATCATCGTGATAGTCTTCCTGCATCCATGCGGTACGACCGCCTAGAGCGCCATCCGCAAAGCCTTTAAACGCTCCGATGGTATGCGTCGGCGTTTCATAGTCTTTGAACGCTTCGAGAAATTCTTTCATTTCTTCGGGGTCTGTTATGTTGATCTGATGGTGAATGCGAATGCGGCGCGACTGTTCTTTATACAGCGGAAGGCGGCGTTTCCAGATACCGGATTTAAGGTCGGCGGGCTGCACGCATGTCAGTCCTCTTTCCAGACAGTGATCAACTGCTTTGATGATCTGCGATTCTTCATTTTCTTCGAGCAGTTTCATAAACGGAATGCAGTCGTCTTCCGCAAAAATGCCATCCTCATGCCAAACACCGGCATGCTTCATTGCCGCGCTGTTGGCGGTAAGGATATGCGTGCAGGCGCGCTCGATCACGATCGGTACATCCGCAGAAACTTCATCCAGATCGGCGCGTGCGGGCATGCGTTTTTCTTCGAGTGTTTCCTGATTCCAGCCCATGCCGTGCACAACACTGTTATCGAGCAGTTCCGCTTTGAGTCGCTGCTGAATATCCGCGATGTTTTTCGCATCGCCAAGACTTGCGCAAGTAAGCGCCTGTCCGGTCATGATCAGATGCATATGCGTATCGTGAAATCCCGGATAGGTATGCAGACCATGCAGATCAATTACTTCATCCGCCATAGGCGCGATCTCGCCGCTCCTGCCGATTGCCGCAATACGATCGTCTTCGACAAGAAAGGCGTTTGCATCGTAATGATTGAAGATATGGGTATTGAGATAAGCTGTTTTCATTTCATCTTTCCTCGCTTCTGTTCGTATCGTCTATACTGTCCTGTCCGGTTGGACAGTTTGTTTTGTATAAGCGTAACCATCAAAAAGCCGGATCGCAATCCGGCTTTGTTCACATATCCGATGTATTGTCCGTAAAGAGAACAGACTATTCTTCGATGGTGATGTACTTGTAGACGAACGGTACACCAACAGGGTTGTCGACGATGTTTTTCACTTTCGGTCTAAGCAGATCGGAAGCGCCAGTCTGGAATACAGGTCCAACCGCAACGTCATCCATCAGGATCTTTTCAGCTTCCTGAAGCAGCTGCCAGCGTTCTTCTGCTGTTTCAGCATTTGCGGCCGCATCCATCTTGTCTGCGTATTCCTGGCTGTTGTATTTGCCGTAGTTGAACGAAGTGCCCGGAAGCAGAACATTGAGGTATGTTGTCGGGTCGGCATAGTCCGGTCCCCAGCGAGTCAGAACGACATCAAAGTCGCCATCCTGCTGTGTTTTCAGACGAGCGTTTTTCTCCTGAGAGATCATTTCGATGTTCAGACCATCGAGTTTTGCGAATTCAGACTGAATGAATTCAGCAGCCGGACGCGCCGGGTCGCTCGATTCAAACAGGAAGCGGAGGTTGATGGTGTCTTTGCCGAGTTCTTCTTTGGCTTTGGCGAAGCATTCCTGCGCTTCGGCAAGCGCGTCTTCGTAGTCCTGAGCGAAGTAGGCTTCTGCAGATTCACGGTAGTCGGTGCCGTCCGGTCCGTTGGCAAGCGCTTTGGTTACGAAACCGTTGGCAGGGATGGAACCGTCTTTAAGAACTTCCTGAGTCAGGTTTGTTTTGTCGACAACGAGAGTGAGCGCACGGCGCAGGTTTTCGTTAGCGAGATCTTCATTGTTGAAGTTGTACTGGAGGTACCAGAGGAAGCTTCCGAGAACGGATTTGAACGCTTCATTGTCCTGGTATTTGTCAATCAGAGAAGAATTCAGACGAGCGTAGTCAGCGGACCCGTTTTCATAGGCAAGAGCTGCTGTGGAAGGATCAGGAACGATGTTTACGTTGACTTCTTCCAGTTTTACATTGTCTGCATCCCAGTATTTCTGGTTTTTCACGTATTTGAGAGAGTTTCCGCGTGTCCAGTTTTCGAGTACGAACGGTCCGCAGCTAAGCAGATTGTCGGGAGACAGACCATACTGGTCGCCCTGCTCTTCAGCAAATTTCTGGTTGATGGGGTAGAACGGCGGGAATGTTGTCAGGGAGACAAAATACGGTGTTTTGCGGGAGAGAGTTACCTCGAATGTCTTGTCGTCTTTGGCAACAGCGGCGATCTGGTCAGCCAGATCGGGATTGCCCATCGCTTCATCAGCGCCTTTTACGCAGGCACCGTCAGTGGTGAACAGGTAGGAGTAATCGGATGTGGGGTCTGTGATCGCATCTTTCCATGCGTATTCAAAGTCTGCTGCGGTAACGGGATCGCCGTTGGACCATTCAGCATCGCGCAGATGGAAAGTATAGGTCAGTTCGTCTTCCGAAACTTCATAGCTTTCGGCAAGAGCGGGAACAATATTGTTTTCGGGATCGGTGGTTTCGAGACCTTCAACAACCATGTTGATCGCTTCAAAGGACATACCATCCGAAGCGAAGGAGGAGTCAAAGGTGATGACATCGTTTTCCTTGATCAGGTTGAGAACCTGGCTGGCATCTTTGGAGCTGGATCCGGAATCGGAGGCTGCAGGTGCCGGGTTGGAAGAGGAACATGCAGCCATGGACAGAGCGGTGACTGCGATCGTTCCGTATTGAATCAGTTTCTTCATAAAG
>CAOKFJ010000268.1 GCA_948467695.1 uncultured Allobaculum sp.
GTCATCTTGTATGTCGAAAAATCAAACTGATTTGACGAAAAGTAATATTTATATCAGATGAAAACTGTATAATTTGTTTGAGTAAGGAGATTCAACTATGATTCGGAATAATCTGGAGGTGGACATCAAAGTCAAATGTGTTGAAGCAGGAATGGTTCAGCGCAACCTCGCAGAAAAACTGGGGATTACGTCACAGTATGTGAACCACATCATTAAGAAAAAAGATGGTCTTGTGAACAAGACTTTCGTAATGATGATGGAAGGATTAGGGTACGATGTCGAGCTCCGATACGTACCGAAATCTGATCGCACTAACGATCCTGAGAACAATGGGGACTAAGTTCCCCTTTTTTTTCGCGCTTTTTTCTCGGTCCTTTAAGACGGATTTGCCGTAAGGCATGAGTAATCTGAAGGAAGAGGGGGACTGTATGATGACGAATGAAATGATTCCAATTGCCGATTTCGTAACTGTATTGAAACCCGCACAGATCGGGAATGATTTCCCGGACTTGAAGGAACACACCGATTTGATGATGACGGAAAAGCCGATCCGTTTATGCAAAGCGGCGTATGATCGCGGGGTGCTGCTCGGGACGCTGTCTGTGCCGAAAAAGTCGCGTCCGATTCAGGACAAGCTCGCTTTTGGTTTTGTTCTGAAAGAGGGAAGGCTGTACTTCATCGCAGAGGATTCGGAATTCGAAGACTATTTGCAGAAATTTTCCAATGAGTACGCCGTGGTTAAAGATTCGCCTTTTGGCTATCTGCTGCGCTTCATGAACTATGTCATCCAGGAGGATGTCTACTTTCTGGAAGACTATAATGAACAGCTCGAACAGATTGAGCATGACGTCTATGAGGGCAAAGGCGCGAGCATGGAGGGGTTTATCATGATGGCGCGCCGCGATATGAACATTCTGGGCAATTACTATCTTCAGATGACTGCGGTTGGTCAGATGATGCAGGAAGCGGATATCTCCACCGATCAGTCCGGCGAGAGCGCAATGATTTCTCTGTTTCTGTCAAGAAGCGGCGCTTTGCAGACGCTGGTCGATACGATCAAGGACAATACCGATCAGATCTGGAGTCTGTATCAGACGCAGCAGTCGGACAGACAGAATAAGATCGGCACTCTGCTGACGATTATATCCGGTGTATTTCTGCCGCTGTCTTTTCTGACAGGATGGTATGGTATGAACTTTCAGGATATGCCGCTGATCAAGTCGCATAAGGGATATCTGATTGTCATTGTCGTGGCGATCGTGATTCTTCTGCTGGAGTTCTGGTATATCCGCAAGCACCGCTGGCTTTCGCTTAAAGAAAAACCGAAGTCGAAAAAGGCGCAGAAAAGAACGCAGGCAGCCGCGCAGAAACTTGCGCATGCCTATCGCGAAGATCGAAAAGACGATAAACAGACGCGAAAAGTCGAACATAAGGAAAACCGGAAGCAGATGTAGCTTCCGGTTTCGTGTTTGTTAAAAATCGTCTGTGGTATACTTTTTGGTAATTGTAGATACACGAGATATGGCAGGCATGACGATCCTGCTTTTTGTAATGGTGTATCGCACAATCGAAAAAGAGGATGCAAATGAAAAAAATTAAAAAATTCGCCGCAGGTTTAGCAGCGTTATCCATATCTCTGACTCTTGCCGGCTGTTCCGGCTACAAGTACATGGGACCGTCAAGTACTCCCGGAAAAAGTGTTACTTCATCTAAATTCGATGAAGTATACAACCTCATGAAAAATGATTGGTATTACGGACCGGAGATCGACAATCTGGAGGAGCAGCTGATTGATAAAGCTCTTACCGGAATGACTAGCTTTGAGGAAGATATTCATACGCAGTATCTGCAGCTTGACCGTTCCCAGACGTACAATCAGCAGCTGGCGGGAAGCAACAAAGGCATCGGTATTGGATGCTACCAGACCATGGGCGGACCGCTGTCCGTCAAATCCATTTACATCGATTCGCCTTCCGACAAAGCCGGTTTGCAGGCTGGCGACCAGATTCTGAAGATTGACGATATCGATACAACCACCAAGCCGATTGAAGAGCTGATCGACTACATCAAGAACAGTGATCACCCGCTTATTCTTGAAGTCAATCGCAAAGGTGAAATTCTGAATGTGGAACTGACAGCGGAAAGCTATGATTCGACGGTTGCCTTCGATAAAGAAGATGATCTCGGTCTGATTATCCTCAGCTCGTTCTCTCAGGACAGCGGCAAAGACTGTGTTGAAGCCATGAAGCGTCTTGAAGCGGCTGGAGTCAAAAATCTGATCATCGATCTGCGCGGAAACAGTGGAGGCTATCTGCACGCGATGACGACAATCGCGTCCGCGCTGCTTCCGGAAGATTCCGTTGTCTTCAAAGAGCGCATGCGTGACGGCACCGAAATTGAGAGCACAGTCGAAAAGAGCGACTATAAAGCGAATTTTGATCATGTGTATATTCTGCAGAACGGTAATTCCGCCAGCGCTTCCGAAGTGCTGATCGGCGCGCTCAAGGATAATCTTGGCGACAAAGTGACGACGCTTGGATCCCAGACGTATGGAAAAGGAACAGCACAGTACAACCGTATTTTCGATGACGGCACAACGTTCAAATATACGATTGCAGAATGGCTGACGCCCAACGGCAGCACCGTAAACAAAGTCGGTCTCGCGCCGGATATTGAAGTGCCGCTCGATGAGTACATGACAGTGCAGTATCAGGACATGCAGGAAGGTGATGAGCCGATTCGTCCGGATACTGTACATCCCAATGCGGCTGCTCTCCAGGTATATCTGCGCTACCTCGGCTATCCGGCTGAGCGCAGCGATGCGTATTTCAGCCCCGCCAGCGCTGAAGCGCTCAAGCTGTTCCAGCAGGAACATGGCATGGAGCCGACAGGCGAGGCTGACTGGAGTACATTCAATGCGGTTGTCGATGCCATGGGCGACAAGATCAACACCGAAGGCTACGATACGGATATGGTCTACCAGAAAGCGGTAGAACTGATCCGCAATCCCCAGCAGTAAGGGATCGCAGGGTTTACGCTTTTCATACATTTATCTATTTCAGACGAAGCAGATTCAAGCAATGATCCGCTTCGTCTTTTTTGTTGTAATCATTTGATATTCCCCCGGGATTGAAGTTCAAAATTATAGATCCATAAA
>CAOKFJ010000269.1 GCA_948467695.1 uncultured Allobaculum sp.
GCCGTAGCTGGGGTCATGGATATCCCACGGAGAGAGGTAGAGACCCATTGGCATGTCGTACTTGGTGCAGGCAGCGGAGATTTCTGCAAGGACATCGCCCTTTCCGTCCTTGTAGCCCGCTTCGGCGCAAGTATAGTCTGTAAACTGGGAATCCCAGATGCAGAAGCCGTCATGGTGTTTAGCGGTGATGATCAGCTTTTTGAAGCCGGCATCTTTCAGTGTTTTGATGTAGTTGTCAGCGTCAAAATCGTTTGTGAGTTTGAAGATTTCAGAAGGATGTTTGCTTCCGTAGTTTTCGCCCCATTCGATTTCGTTGAATGTGTTGGGACCGAAGTGGCAGAATGCAGCAAGTTCGTCTTTCTGGTAACGGAACTGGTTAGGATTCGGAAGAACTTCATCCTTTGCAGGTTCAGCGTTTTTCTTGTCAGTAAGGGTCCCGTTATCAATCCAGGTGGACTCTTCTGCGAAAACCGGCGTGTTCAGGGCAAGCGGTCCTGCAGCGGCAGCAGCAGCGCACAGGAGCGCAAGGCTCTTTTTGAATACGTTCATAGCTTTCCTTTCTCTTTCTGATTCGCATGCGCGAATCATTGTGCAGCAAGTAATGCATTGCGAGCTGGTGGACCCGGATTTCACTAACGCCCGAATGATAATGAAAGCGGATACACAGGCTAGTTTAAGTGTAGCATGTGAGAAAATCTGAATGATTCAATTTCTTGTACTTTTTAATGGGATTTATGCCAAATGTCAGTTTTCTTATCACATTCGGATTGTATGAATTTGGAAATGATCAATTTGCTTCCGGATTGAGGATGAATTCTTTGCCAATCTGTCTCATCCGGTGATGAAACAAGGAGACAGTCGAGCAGACAGAAAAAGAGATGTTGAAGAAAAAATATTGAAGACAATATGAAAAAGGCGATGGGGATTGGAGAGTGGATGCAAGCAGGAATATGTTCGGCATCCAGCTTCGTTTCATAGTCTTCTATAAGAGCAATAAGAGAGCGGATTTCGAAGCTACTGTGTTTTTCGACAGACGCTTTTGGGCGAGTGTATTCTTCTGCTGCAAGAGTTCAAAAGGCGGTAAAAGAGAGGCTGCTGTAGAAACGGAATGAGTCTGGCAAAGCTGAACGGAGAATGAAATATGGATAAGCGTGCGCAGAATGTTTTGCAGAAATATAAGGAAGAAGAATGAAACAGATGCAGACTGTCTGCTTTTGCGTTTGTTTTCTTTAAAATCGCAGGAACTCGAATCGAATCATTTGTCACAGGAAAAAATCGGCGGTATAAAGAAGTCGAAACATATAGATAATTAATGCATAAGAAGATGTAGATAATAATGAAAATGCATAAGGAGGAAACGATGAACCAGCATCAGAATGAAACATATGATCAGGAACGAGCCTTTTATGGCGAGAAGGATCTTGTCCTCAAAAACTGCCGTTTCGATGGACCGGCAGACGGCGAAAGCGCTCTGAAAGAATGCGGGAATGTCGAGATCGAAAACTGCTACTTCAATCTTCGCTATCCGTTCTGGCACGATGAAGATCTGCACATTTCCGGATGCGAACTGACAGAAGGATGCCGCGCGTCGCTCTGGTATTCGCATCATGTCAATATCGAAGACAGCAAGCTCAATGGCATTAAAGCTCTTCGCGAATGTTCCAATATTCAGATCTCAAACTGCTCGATCAACTCTCCGGAATTTGGCTGGTCGACAGATACCATCGCCATGTCGGAAACACATGTGACGGCTGAGTATTTCATGATGCGTTCGAAGCATCTTCTGTTCGATCATGTCCACCTCAACGGAAAATACTCTTTCCAGTACATTGAAGATGCTGTATTCGATGACTGCACCTTTGATACCAAAGACGCTTTCTGGCATTCCAATCATGTAACGGTACGCAACAGCGTGATTAAAGGCGAGTATCTCGCCTGGTATAGCGAAAATCTCACCCTCATCAACTGCACGATTATCGGTACACAGCCGCTTTGCTACTGCAAAAACCTCAAGCTTATCAACTGCAAAATGATCGACACCGATCTGGCATTTGAGCGTTCCGATGTTCGCGCGACACTGACTGAACCCATCGTCAGCATCAAAAATCCGATGAGCGGAACCATCACCGTACCGGCAGCAGGCCAGATCATTCGCGATCTGGAAGGCGCCGAAGGAAGAGTCATTTTCACCGGTAAATAGTCAGGGCCTTTTTCCGTCCGTATGTCTCGATGAACCTGGATTTGCATATGTCCACAGCGGATCTATAGCGGATCTATCCATATCTTCAGGCAGTTCAATTCGGCATCCTTTCTTGTGCAGAGAGGGTGCCTTTCTTTATCTCCTGTCTTAAGTGGACGAATATATAAGTGGATATATAAATGGATATAAACCGACAGGGAAGAACTGGATACCGTATGCATCCGAAGAACAGCTCTTCACGGAAAATGAAGGATAGCAGTATACACGTTTGCAAACGCGCTCAAAAAGGGCTGACAGCAGCCAACAAAAAAAGGCCTGCGCAAAACGCACAGGTCTTAGAAAAGCTTGTATATCCTGATGAAATAATTAGATGGATTCGCGCTCAGTATCCCAGATGATTCCATCTTCCGGTGACATGGATTTCAAAGAAGCAAGAACGCACAGAGGCACACCGGACTCGCTGACAATAGAGCGTCCGGGCTGCCATGCTTTTTCAATGCAGATGCCGACACCACCAAGTTTTGCGCCTGCCTGTTCGAGCAGCGCGCAGACTCCAAGAAATGCCTGCCCGTTGGCAAGAAAATCATCAATGAACAGAACACAGTCATCACTATTGAGCATTGCGCGCTCTGCGCAAAGTGTGTAGTCGGTGTTCTTGGTAAACGAATGCACGCTAGCAGTCAGCGGATCTTTCATTGTCGATGGAGTGGTCTTTTTGGCAAACAGCAGCGGGACATGCAGATGAAGCGCAGTCGCATACGCCGGAGCGATTCCGCCGCTTTCGATTGACACAACTTTCGTGATTCCTGCGTCTTTAAAGAATTCAGCAAACGATTTTCCCATCTCGTCCATAAGAACTGGATCGATCAGGTGATTGAGAAAACTGTCGACTTTG
>CAOKFJ010000270.1 GCA_948467695.1 uncultured Allobaculum sp.
CCCCAACCGGACCCCCATTTTCCTTAAAAGCAAACGTGTAAGGCCGCCTTACATTTGGTTATGGAGTCAACACTTGTGTCAACACAATTTCTGACGAAGGCAAAAACGACCGTGTTCTCACACTTGAAGTAACCGGTGAGGGTCTTGTCTGGGCAAGCGATGTCATGGCTGCCTATCTCAATGGAAACAGCGACTCCATCAGCGGCGCACGCGCGACGTATGCCAAAGTCGGCTACAGCAGTCCATCGATCGATATCAACATCGATCACACCAACGATATCCGCCTGAGCGATGAGAACGGCAATCCCGTATCCTTCAAAAAAGGTATCGGCGCGCACGCGTTCAGCCAGCTCGAATACCATTTCGACAAAGGACATGAATTTACGACGTTCGAAGCCTTCTGCGGTATCGACTACTCCCAGTCGACACTCGACACACCATCCGTCTACTTCGAAGCCTGGGTGGATGACAAGCTCGTTTACAGTTCGAATGAAACACTTGGCACCACGGTAACCGCCAAAACACCGATGCAGAAAGTCAGCGTCGACATCACAGGCGCGTCCAAGCTCGTTCTGTTTGCCAATGAAGTCGACAACAACTACAACGACCATGCCATGTGGGCAGATGCGAAATTCAAGAAACCTCTTCCTGAAATCAAAGCCGACAAGAGCGAACTCGAAACGAAACTCGCGCAGGCAGAAGCGATTGAAGAATCCAGCGTTTCCGCAGAAAAATGGCAGAAACTGCAGACAGCAATCGAAGCTGCTCAAGCGGTTGTCGACAACGAAGAAGCAAGCGCTCAGGATATCGCCGATGCCATCAAAGCTCTTGATGAAGCGATGAACTGGAACGATGCGGAAGTTGAACTCGATAAGTCCATTCTCGAGTTCCTGCTCGATCAGACCGCTGAATACAGCGAAAGCGACTTCACTGCAGGCACATTCTCCATCTTCGCGACAATCCGCCAGACTGTTGCCAGTGTGCTGAACACAGCGACTACACAGGAAGAAATCGATCAGGCGATCGATGAATTCCACCCATCCATTCTTGATCTGCGCCGTACTCCCAATGAAGACGCGCTTGCCGCTCTCAAAGAACAGTTAGGCAGATAATCACGCAAAACTTCATCAGACAGGCGATACAAATCCGCTATCAGCAAGCGCATCACGCGCTGCACTCGCCCGTCTGCCCAAGAGAGCAAAACAGATACTGTCAGACTGCACAACACACACAAGCCGGAGAATCCATGATCGGATTCTCCGGCTCTTTATTGTTTATCAACGTACTGTCCATCGCCCGGTATGCACATCAGCTAGACTGACAATGCATCCTGCGATGCACCATGTTCTTCCTTTTCTACAAAGAATAGGAAGTATCGATTTTCAGCTTGCGAGCGGCTTCCTTGCCCATGATAACTTCGACGAGATCGAACGCAAATTCAAACGCGCCGCCTACGGAAATGCCAGTGACTATATTTCCGTCAATGACCGCATGTTCTTTTTTGTATGTTCCGCCAAAGTCGCCATTGAGTCCGGGAACGCATGTATAGGGACGATTGCGATACAAGCCAAGCTGTCCGGGTATCGCCGCACCGGCGCAGATTGCGCCTAGCACCTTATCTGAATGCTCTCCAAATTCCTTGATCTGTTCGAGCACAGCCGGATCGTCTTTCATAATTGCATAGGCATCGCCGCCAGGTACAACCAGCGCATCGATACCGGAGAAATCGACATCCTTCATCGGCGTCAGTCCCGTGAATTCTGCGCCCATGTTTCCTTTGGCGCATGTTTTATTCTGAACGCTGACCAGAGTCGTTTGGATCCCTGCGCGGTTGAGCAAATCGTACGGTACGATCGCTTCAACTTCTTCAACGCCATCAGCCATGAGAAGCACTGCTGTTTTACTCATATTCATCACCTCATGCGTAAAGTATGGGTCAAGCATCCTATCAGACCTACTACATTGCCTGATTTGTTTTAGTGCTATGCATGTTCCATTTCAACGCAGTGAGCGTCATTCCATTCAGTGCCATTTTCCATATTTCGTCGTCATGACCCGATTTCTCGTTGATACATCCTCTTCTGCACTATCTATCTTTCCACGTTTGGTTCACTAAAGGTTGCCTTCGCATCACTTGCAGCATCCTTCCTCAGAAAAAGCCGCCATTTCATACAGCAAGCCAAACGCCTGAGCGATTCCCGTTTTCTTCGAACGGTTTTCGATTTCACTCAGTTTGGACTTGGCTTCCGTCAGCTCGTCCAGTCGCGCCTGGTAGTCTTCGGGCTTCACATATCCCTTGAACTCTTCACGAACCGACTTCTCTTTGCGTTCAAGATGCCCTTTGATGATCGCATCAAGTGCCTCCTGCGTCTGAATCGGTTTAAATCCGCTGGTATTGCTATACGCCTGAGCAGGTGCACTATCCTGCGCGGGCGTGGTGTCAGCGCCTGTCTGATTGGCGCTGTTGGTTGTGTTGATGTTTTCTTCAGCCATATGTTCTCCTCCGGCTATTTTGCGGCCGTTACGCGTAATCAATAGCTGATCCTCTGTTTCGCTCCTGTTTTTGCTTTGCTGCAAGCCCAGTACGCGAGAATCGCGCTGTCCAGCAGCGATACGTCGATATCGTCTTTCTGACTCTTATAGCCAAATCCGCCGTTCGATTGGACCGTGCGCGTATCGCAGTTGCATACCGCGTTTTTCAGTGACGGCTGACCGGCATGACAGACAGTCTTTGAAGAAATCGCCTGCGTGAAAGAAGCATTCGCCTCGATCACTTCGATGACTTTAGGCAGTACGGGCTTTTTCCTTACCCCAAAGTCTTTCATTTCCTGTACGAGAAGACTTTGACCGTTTGCGCCATCGATGACGATCTTTTCAACGTCTGCGGATTTGAGAAAATCGATAATCCATCCATTGCCCTGAGCGATTGGTCTGCAGTCCAGCGTTTCCACGAACACTCTTTTATCGGTTGTCCGGATCGCGATAGAAACCGCAACGTTATGATTATCCTTGCCGTACTTGATTCCAGCAAAAAGCCGACCCGTGAAGGTCGGCGGATTGTCGGTATCGATTTGC
>CAOKFJ010000271.1 GCA_948467695.1 uncultured Allobaculum sp.
ACCATTTTTTCTGGTCTTCATCCGCTTCTTTCTGCAGGCGGTGCGCGTCTTTGATCAGCGCGTCAAACTTGTCTTTCTGCTTCTGCACCTTCGCCTGCTGCTTTTCCAGAATCTCAAGCTGCTTGGCCGCTTCCGATTCGTTGGCAGCTTTGAGCTCTCTTGCGCGCGCAAGCACAGCGCCGCTCAGGCCGAACTGATTGGCGATATGGAACGCGCAGCTCGCACCGCTCACACCGGGCAGGAAGCGATAGGTCGGTTTCAGTTCGACGGGATCAAATTCCACTGATCCGGTCAGTACGCGCGGATGCGTCTTTCCAAAAGCTTTGACCTGGTTGTAATGCGTGCTGGTCAGAATCGTCGAATGACGATCGATCAGGGATTCGATCACCGCCTGGGCAAGCGATGCGCCCTCCTGCGGGTCGGTGCCGCTGCCGATTTCATCGAGAAGAACAAATGTCTTGTCGTCCGCTTTCTTGATGATTTTGGCGATTTTGGAAATATGCGACGAGAACGTCGACAGGTTGTTTTCAATCGACTGTTCATCGCCGACATCGAAATAGAACTGTTCGTACATCGGCAGAATCGCGCGGTGCGCGCTTACCGGAAAACCGCACTGAGCAAGAAGCTGGAACAGACCGATCGTTTTAAGCGTTACGGTCTTTCCGCCCATGTTGGAACCGGTAATCATCAGGCAGTCCTGTTCGCTGGAAAGATTGTACGAGTTGGCTACTGCCGTGACGGGGTCGAGCAGCGGATGAACGGCATGGTCGATCGAAATCGCATGCGTAAGGCTCTGCAGAACCGGCACACAGCCGTCATGCTGGTGCATCCAGCGCGCTTTGGCCATGGCAAGATCGATCGTTTCAAGTGTCTCGTCATTGGAGAGCAGCGCTTTGGCGTTTGCTTTGACGCTGCGGCTCAGTTCAAGACAGATTCGCTTTTTTTCTTCTTCAATCTCGATTTCCAGATTGGCAATTTCATTGTTGAGCGGAACAAGCGCATCCGGTTCCACATAGCTTCCGGCGCCGGATTGTGTCGTGCCATGGACAATGCCCCCGAATTTGTATTTGTCGCCGGTCTTGACGAGCACGCATACACGCGAACCGGAATAAACGCTCATCGTATCGACGAGTGAATCCGAATGCGAATGAATAAAGCGTTTGGCGGCTGCCGACAGGTCCGCTTTCGCGCCGAGCAGACGATTGGCAAGGTTCTGCAGTCTCGCGCTCGCATCGGGTTTTACCTGTCCCGAGAGGTCAATGGCTTCATCGATCGACTGCGCCAGGCGACGCAGATCGGAAAGCGTGGACGCCATATCATACAGAAGCGGTTCTCTTTCAGCATCAAAAGCGTCTGCGGCGGCAGCGCTTGCCGAGGAGAACATCAAAATGGCAAGAAGCTCGCTGCCCGTCAGAGTCAGTCCTTTTTTAGCGGTTTTGACATAGGGCACGATATCGCCCAGACCGCCAAGAGAGATTTCTCTGCCGCTTTGCAGGAACTCTCCAGCTTCTTTGCACAAATCAAGACGGCGCCGCATGACGGACGCCGATTTCAGCAGTTTGGATTCACGCAGATGGCGTGCGGTTTTCGCAGAAGCGCAATGCGCGGCAAACTGCTCGAGAACAGCGGGAAAATCAACCGCATTCCAGGTATCGCAATACATAAATCCCTCCAGTCCAGATTTCGCTTTTTTATCTTCTATACCGTATCGCTCTTTTCTTCTTTATGATCAGCTTTCCGGATTCACCGGAAGTTCATGAACCGATCTTCAGTCAATCCTGAATCGATAAAGCGCACGGCACGCCTGTTCGCAAGTCGTGAGTATTGGCGTCTGCAGGCTGCGAAATCACATGTTACTCAATGGTACAATACTTTTATGTCTACAATTGTCAAAATGATGAGTCCGGATCAAATTGACCGGTTCTATCTTAAACTTAAAGGACGTGCCGAAGAGAAAAAAACACCTCAGTACGCCAAATGGATGGTAAAAATCCAGGGAATCACCGTCACCGCATGGAACTCAGGCAAAGTCGTCTTCCAGGGAGAAGACATGGACTGGCTGGTCGACAGCGCTCAGGGCGATATTGCTCCTGCCAAAAAGAAAAGCGCTCCAGCATCTTCCAACAGCGTTTCTCCGGTTCCCTCCGTATCCGTATCGCGAAATCCCGCCCATGAAATCTTTCCGCAGGCAGGAAGCGATGAGGTCGGCACTGGCGACTACATCGGTCCGGTTGTGGTTGCTGCCGTCATTGTTCCCGATAAGGGGACAGCCGACAAGCTTCACGCACTCGCGATCACCGATTCAAAAGCCATGACGGACACGTACATTATGAAGATCGCTCCGCAGATCGAAAAGATGGTCCCCAACTCCATTCTCGTCATGCAGAATCCTTTGTACAACGATGTGCACGACCGTCGAAACTATAACATGAACAAGATCAAAGCCATGCTTCATAACCAGGCGTATCTGAATCTGGAAAAGAAAGGCTATGCTCTTCCTGATCTGTGCATGATCGACCAGTTCTGCCAGCCCAAAACGTTCTATTCCTATCTCACGCAGGAAAAACGCATCACGCCAAATCTGAAATTCCAGACGAAAGCCGAGTCTTCCTGGATTGCGGTAGCTGCCGCTTCCGTCCTTGCCAGATGGCGCTTTTTGCAGACGTGGGAACTTCTCGAAGAAAAGTACGGGATGAAACTCGCCAAAGGCGGAGGAGCCAAAGCGACAGAATCCGCGAAAAAACTTCTGGAGAAAATCGGAAAAGAGCGCATGAACGAAGTCGTAAAAATTCACTTCGCCAATTCGCGCAAAGTCGGACTGCTTCCTGATTCGCTTGTCTGAATAACGCACTAATCCACTTATTCTATTTGCAGATCCAATGGCATACTGTAAGAAATTACCGTTGTGAGAGTAAATATCAAATTCCTCCCTATACTTGAATACATTTCACTTGGGGATTTATGCTGATAAAAACTTACGAAAAGTAATTCTGAGGGTTGAATAGAGGCCGCGGCAGGCAGTTGA
>CAOKFJ010000272.1 GCA_948467695.1 uncultured Allobaculum sp.
CCAACTGCAGATAAATATAAAGGATCTTATGAACGTGCTGTCCAAGCGATCGATTTGTTTTCCTTTAGTCCACCGCTCGATAAAGCCAAATATTTCGAGCGACTGGTTTTCTGTTACCTCACCGGCAACTCCGATATGCATTTGAAGAATTTCTCATTGCGTGAGACAAAGCCCGGATCCAGAAAATATCAACTATCTCCTGCTTACGATTTACTCCCGGTCAATCTGATTCTTCCGGAAGACAAAGAGATGACTGCTCTTACACTGAATGGAAAAAAGAAAAATCTTCGCAGAAAAGATTTTATGATTCTTGCACAGAAGCTCAATATCCCAAAAGCAGCTGGCAGTCGCATTCTGACTCGTTTGGTAGAAAAAAAAGAAGCGCTTGAAGAAATAGTTCTCACCTCATCTCTGCCAGACGCCATCAAACAAGACTATATTCAATTGATTGAACAACGAGTTGCTTTGTTAAGTTAACGATTTTTCCTGAACGTTTATCGACGAAATTTTCTGAACAGCTTACACACCAAAAGTGCCAGCCGTCTATGCGATCGGCTGGCACTTTTGGTGATTCTCAATTATTACTGTCTATTTTTCTGAAAACTGGACATATCGCTTATCTTTCAAATGAAAGATTAATCTGTCCCAGAGAAGCTTTTATCTCAATTATCGGTTTGTTCTGCCCGGCATTATTTCGATATGTACCGCTTGCAGAAACACGTTCGTCCTCGACGTTAATTTCTCCAAGATCAGCTTTCAGATTCAGGTTGTAATCGTGCATCTGACCATCAATCTGCACATCAGCCTGCCCCAGATCAAGTTCTGCCTTAAAGCTGCTCTCAATTGCGATGTCATACGCTTCAAGGCTTCCCGCATTCATCTCGATTTCTGCATCTCCCGCATGAAGAGTCATAAGCTGCAGACTGCCAAGATCCAGATCGGCTTTAAGCGTATCGAAGGTGCAGTTATGCATTTCAACATTTCCCGCATTGCATTCTACATCCACCCGGGCAGCATAAACCTCTTCAAAAACAACAGATCCAAGATCGGCATCAGCTTTGATCGAATGAATATTTTCCGGAAGAGTCACGATTGCCTGATCCAGCCCGCTCGTCCCAATATGTGTACCGAAAATTCCGTCCTCTCGCAAATGAAGATCAACTTTCCACGTTCCGTCTACAATCTGCTCAGTGACTTCAACAGCATCCGGATCGTCTGGATTATCAAACACAAGATCAATACGCATCTGATCTCCTGTTTTAAAGACGATATCTCCAACGTTCGCATCGATATCTATCGATGAACAATCAGATTGTGGCCGCACAACATAATTTGATGCACTCTGCACAATGCTGCTGGAACTTTCCTCTTCCAAATCCTTCTGTCTGCCTGCAGAGTTTTCAATCTGCATATCATCCTCTGGTTCATCAACTACGACCGTTTGCATATGCGTATGCGGATTGAGCTGAAGAGAGAAGAACGCATTTTGCCAGAGATGGCTGTCATTGGAGAGCGCGAGCGCCGTGCACACTGTTCCAGCTGCGACAAGCGCGATACCGATAAACGTCATTTTCTTCCACTTCATACTTGTTCCCCTTTCCAGGACTGAACGTACAGCTGCTTCACGTAGTTATAAAGCTTTTTCGATCCCTTTCGAATCCATGTAAATACTGCCGGAAGAACCTTGATGCAGAACGCTTTGACGAGCACCGTTAACACACTGAAGACTCCGCAGCAGATCAGGAACATTCCTGCGTAAAACAGAGCCAGATTTCCATCTTGCGGCATCGCCATGAACAAGCGATATCCGTATACGAATACTCCGCACACACAAGCGAGAACCAGAGATGCAAATGCGACAATCAATGAAAACAGAGCCGCGATCAGCGACATAAGTATGGCGAAAATCACCGCCAAAAAAGGAAGGGCGCATATTGTCAGAACCACAAGCAGAATACGATACCCCGTACCGGAAGACTGCGCATTTCTTGAATCTGATGCGGAGGCATTGGAATTCGAATATTCCTGATATGAACTGTCTTGACTAGCATCTCCTTCATAGCTTTCCTGCGGAATCGGCGGTATTTGAGGAAGATCGACCATCAGCCTTTGCGCCATTTCATCGGGATAGCCAAGATCCTGAATTACCTGTTTTTCATTTCCAGAACCTGCTTCCTCAAAATATTCATCAACATACCGTAGTGCATCCATCTTCTCTCCGTATGGAACGCGTTCCAGATACATTTCCAATTGCTGCAAATACTCCTCTTTAGTCATCGCCAATACCTCCTTTATCCCGACCACCTTCCTCTACCTTGTGAAGAAGCCCGTCGACTTTATTCGCAAAACTGTTCCACTCTTCAAAAAGTTCCAGATACGCTGTTCTGCCTTCTTCAGTCAGCGCATAATAGCGCCTCATACGCCCGTCATGAGGGAGATCGTATGTTCTGAGAAGACCGTTTTTTGTCAGCCTGCGCAGGACAGGATAGAGCGACGATTCCGACAAATCGAATCGTTCGATCATCTGCCGCGTCAGTTTATATCCATACTGGTCTTCTTCATAGACCAGCGCCAGAACGCAAAGTTCCAGCAGAGTTCCATTTAATGTAATTGCCATAATATTTCCTCTAAAATAATATTATATGTCGTATAGTATATGGTCAATTCTTCTCCAGGCGCGTTTCATTAAAGTTTTCTAAATTGTTGTCATCAAGATTCCTTCTCCAACAACAGAGGCGATCAGCTTCAAGTCCAACTGTTTCCAAATAGTTTATAAACGCTTTATATAAAGCACATATCTTTCTCAGGTTACTTTTTCCGACAGTATTATCGCTGTTCAGGTTACTTTTTCCGGCATAATTACGTGTATCTAGGTTACTTTTTCCGAGATTACACAGAGAAAATTCGAAGGGCTCGGAGGAGGAGGGGAAATGTTTAAACGAAAAATCACTGATACTTTAACTGGTTAAAAGTAACCTTTTGAAATTCCACCGGGATTATGACCTTCGATCCTGTTCGGTAA
>CAOKFJ010000273.1 GCA_948467695.1 uncultured Allobaculum sp.
CATCCCGGCACGCTGCCCTGTGTAAACAAGGAAGCCGTACGCCTGGCCATCAAATCGTGCACCGGTCTGCACTGCACGATCGATCCGCTTGTAAAATTCGACCGTAAAAACTACTACTACTCCGATCTGCCCAAAGGATTCCAGATCACGCAGCAGTTCCATCCCATCGGACGCGACGGCTATGTGACCATTGAAACTGAAGACGGCAAGAAAGAAGTGCGTATCGAGCGCATCCACATGGAAGAAGACACCGCCAAACAGTTCCACAAAGACACCGGAACCTACATCGACTTCAACCGCGCAGGCACACCGCTGATCGAAATCGTATCCCGTCCGGATATGCATTCCGCAGCTGAAGCTGCCGCTTATGTGGAAGCTCTTCGCCGCACACTGTTTTATCTGAATGTTTCCGACGTCAAGATGGAAGAAGGATCCATGCGCTGCGACATCAACATCTCGCTGTCCGATGATCCCGAACGTCTGGGCACTAAAGTCGAAATCAAAAACCTCAACTCCATCGCCAACGTGCAGAAAGCCGTTCAGGCGGAAATCGAACGCCAGAATGCCGCTCTTGATGCCGGCGAAGCGATTATCCAGTCCACACGCCGCTATGACGAGCCGACAAAATCCACGGTTCTCATGCGTAAAAAAGAGGGAAATGTCGACTACAAATACTTCCCTGAACCCAATATCTTCCCGATTCTTCTCGATTCGGCATGGATTGAATCCATCCAGAATTCTCTGGAAGAACTGCCCGAACAGCGTCTTGCGCGCTTTATCGAACAGTACGGATTGAAAGAATACGACGCGTCTGTCATGGTCAACGACCGCGATATGGCTGACTTCTATGAAGAAGTGATGAAAGATGCCAAGGACGCGAAAAAAGCCGCCAACTGGGTCATCGGCGATACTTCCGCATGGCTCAACAAAAACGGACTCAACTTCTCGAAAAATCCCGCGAATGCTAAATCCCTTGCCACTCTGGTCAACCGCATTGAAGAGGGCGTGATCTCCGGCAAACAGGGTAAAGAAGTATTTGAAGAACTGATGACAGGCGCTGATCCCGATCAGGTGATCAAAGACAAAGGCATGGTGCAGATGTCCGACGACTCCGCTCTGCTTGAACTCATCGGAAAAGTGCTTGATGAGAACCCGAAATCCATCGAAGACTTCAAAAACGGCAAGAACCGCGCAGTCGGCTTCCTCATGGGTCAGGTTATGAAAGCCTCCAAAGGTCAGGCCAACCCGAAAAAAGCCAATCAGCTTCTCGCCGAAGAACTTAAAAAACGCTAAGCGCAGATCATTGCGCGATTTCATGTGACGTGCACTCCCGTACGATGCGGTATGTGACACAGCTCTAAGATTGTCCTAAACTATCGTGTGGTATGATATTTGAGGCGAAAAGCCCCATTCGCGAAGCGATTGTCCATTAACCGTTCGAAGCGTATATCTGCCTGGCAGACACGGAAACAGTATTTGGATAGTCGCGGACCATGCGACTGTATACATATTGAATTGGAGAGAAACATGTCGGATACAATGAAAAAATCGAGACGGGTAAGAAAACCAAAGAAGCAGAAAGTCAAACAGGGCCACAAGCTCGTCTGGCTGACGCTGATTATTATTCTTGTTCCTGTCGTGATCATCGGATACGTTCTGCTGACCAGCGCACAGGGCAACGATAAACCCGTTGAAGGAAACCGTTTCGGCGTCAATGACCTCAACCCGAAGATCCAGGATGCTCAGATGACGTCCATTCAGGGCGATCTGATGACCATTGGCGGAATGGAAAGCGCAACGCTTGATCTCAAGAGCGCGACTCTGCGCGTCAACCTCAACCTGGCTGACTCTGCAGATGAAGCGACGCTTGAAGCGGCAGCGCGTCAGGCATACGACATCGTCAACAGCTACCTGCCGATCGAAACATATTTCACAAATCCCGAAAACGGAAAGAACTATGACCTTGAGATCTCGGCATACAACTATATCGTGGATGACGCTCATCCGGCGGAAGGCTGGAAGTTTGTCAAACTCAACAAGACAAGCGCGGCTGGCGATTTTGTGATCGACTACATCACACAGCCCAAAAACGCTGAACTTGCCGAACAGGTTCGCAACAAGGACCAGCAGATTCCGCAGCCTCAGCAGGATCCCAATGCCGACCCGAATGCCGATCCAAACGCAGATCCCAATGCGGTTGATCCCAACGCTGTAGACCCCAATGCCGTTCCTGATGAATCACTTGGCTACTACGACGAATACGGAAACTTCTATTACTATCAGTAAAACCAGTACGCAGATTTCCTGAATGGAAGTCTGCGTTTTTAATATGGTGCAGGATATGTTTTCCAGTACGAGCCGATTGTCTTTTTGTATGGATCGCATGTGTCGGCATCAGACAAAGCAGGAGCTGACGAACAGTGCTGTAAGCGACAGCGCGATATTTACTGAATCGAAAATATCCTGCTATCCTCATAGCAGAAGAATAACTGCGGTATCTAAGCCCGCTGTTCATTCCTTCATGTATGCATTCCTGCCTGAACAAGTATTTGACGTTCATGCAGTCAGGAGATAACGATGAATCACACTTTATATATCGCACAGAAACTTTTCTCGTTATGGGGAAAATACGATGTTGTCGATGAATACAATCAACCAGCTTTTTCTGTTGAAGGCGTTCCGTCATTCATGCGCAAGCAGCTTGTCTATGACAAGTACGGAAGAGAAGTCGGCACGATCAAGCAGAAATTTACAATGCTTCTTCCCGAATTCACGATTACGGAAAACGGCAGAGAAGTCGGTGCAATTTCCGGAAAGTTCTCGGTTTTTCGCAACAAACTCGATGTACAGTACCGCCAGTGGAGCGTGCAGGGCGATTTCTGGGGATGGAACTATGATGTTGTCGATGCGCGAGGAAATCTTGTCGCCTGCATTCGGCAGGAACTCTGGCATCTCAGCGACCACTATGCGATTCATTACGCAAACCCCGCTGATGGCTTGAGCCTGCTGATGCTTGC
>CAOKFJ010000274.1 GCA_948467695.1 uncultured Allobaculum sp.
CCTCAAGCATCTGGACTGCTCGAGCAACCTGATCGAAAATCTCGATACGCGCCAGTGTCTCAATCTCGAACATCTCGACTGTTCTCAGAATCTGCTTAACGAGCTCGATACAGGCAATCTGGAAAAACTCAGCTATCTCAACTGCAGTTCAAACCACATCACGCACCTGCCGCTGTATCCGTGGCCATGTCTGCTGACTCTGAACTGCTCGTTCAATCAGCTTCATACACTTGAACTCGTTTCGCTTGATGAAATCGAACAGTTCAACTGCTCATACAACGAAATGGAAGAACTGAGCGTCAACGACTGTCCATGGCTTTGCCGTCTGAACTGCGCGGGAAACCATCTGCATGAACTCAGTCTTCTGGACTGCACCGATCTGGGTGTCCTCAACTGTTCGGATAACCAGCTTGGATCCCTCATGCTTGCCGACTGCATCTCGTTGATCAGCCTGGACTGCAGCTCAAACGATCTGCGCGAAATCAATCTGCGCGACTGCGATCAGATTTCCCATGTGAAAGCCGACCCGAATGTCTCCATTCTCTATCCCGTAGATGTCCGAGAAGATCTTTAGTCCAGGACTGCAATATTTGTAAGAACGATTTATTGGCAGTACAGCTCATCAACTAAACACCATAACCAAAACAACCAGATTTTCAGCAGTTGTAATAATCTCCTGAAAATCTGGTTGTTTCTATTTTTTTAAATGCGTTTCGGAGATTGAGGCATGTAAATTCCTCACAAAAAAAAGACCCACCGGGTTGCGCTTATACCAGAGGCGTGGTGGGTTCTGTCTTATTAAGTTTATCTCATCAGTCTGAAAAATAAAGATGTGCACGAATTTTAATTCTTTTTTGGTTTTTTCAAGATTATATCGGGATGTCTTTTTGACATCCTCGTTACAGTTCGAAACATCCTCTCATAATTTTCTGTTTCAAAAACCAAAGCAGAAACATTCTTGCCTTCCCCCCTCTACCGCGCATCAGTGTCGATAGAAAAGCAGTGCATTTTTCACAATACGGACAAGAACTAAAAAACTCTGCCCTGAAAAGAGCAGAGTTAGAAAATCATTGAGCGATTAAATGGAGTTGGTGACAGAAGAGCGCACAGTTGCCTGCCGTGTCGTCTTCCATTTTATTCAAATCAGTGTTCTTCGCGATCAAGCACTTCAGGGCGTGTGTACGTGAGGATCCACTCATCACGCGCTGCAGCGGTTTCCGATCCTGTCAGAACGGAATACAGCATGTTGTCGTAAACACTTCTAGGCGCGCCTACAGAGCGGGCGCCGGCAGCCATCGCCTGGCGAAGCTGTTCGGATGTCGCGCATACGGCAATGATGTCATCGAGCGGATAACCGGACTTCTCTGCCTCGGCAAGAATGCGTCCAAGCACATCCATCGCGCTGGCAAAGCGTCCAATCTTCTCGAGATCGAGCACGATTTTCTGCGCGCCGTTATGCATAGCTACAACTGCCTGTTCGAGTTCGAACACGCGTCCGCATGCGGTGTTTACACCCATGCGTTT
This sequence comes from uncultured Allobaculum sp., assembly GCA_948467695.1. Taxonomy (GTDB): domain Bacteria; phylum Bacillota_I; class Bacilli_A; order Erysipelotrichales; family Erysipelotrichaceae; genus Allobaculum. Next base: position 1,525 of record CAOKFJ010000274.1, read on the forward strand.
TGACGCTTTAAGCGTCATGTAGCCATTCACATCTGCCGGAACGGTCAGAACAAGCTGTTTGGAGAACATCTGCAAATGCTTTCCTTCTTCGAGCATGTTGCGAAATCCGTTCGAAATTCCGTATACGAGAATGGACTGGTCTTCACTCATTACTTCAAGCAGCGATTTGAGCGTCTCGTTGACATTGACTTCGCTGCGGGTGAAATCCGTCGGTTCTGTGTACACACCCGACAAAGTGAGCGCCTGATTGACTTCAAGAAAGTCGCGGGCGTTGAGCGATTGCAGATAAAACTTCATTTAGAATGCCTTCTTTCCTCGTGCGTAGGTCATAACAACGTTGTATTCGGGATCGAGAACAACGAGGTCGGCGTCTTTTCCTGCCTGGATGGAACCTTTGCGGTCGTTTACGCCAAGCAGAGTAGCCGGGTTGATGGTGCAGGAGTTGATAGCGGACAGCCAGGGCACGCCAGCTTCTTCAAGAACCTTGAGACCTTTGTTTACGTTCAGTGTGGAACCTGCCAGACCGCCGGTGGATGTCAGATGAGCGGATCCGTCAGGCATCAGTTCGATTTCGTTTCCGCCGAAGAGAACTTTTGTTCCTGTGGGCAGAGATTTAACCATCAGAGAGTCAGTGATCATAACAGCGAAGTTCGGACCTTTTGCTTTGTAGAAGTCGTAGATGGCTTCATAAGTGGAGTGGTTGCCATCGGTGATCAGTTCGCCGTATACATCGCCGAAGCGGAAAGCAGCGCCAACCAGTCCGGGTTCTCTGTGGTGGAATTTAGTCATACCGTTGTATACGTGTGTCATGGACATTGCGCCGTTGGCTACGCCAAGCAGAGCTTCTTCGTATGTTGCGCCGGAATGACCCTGGCTGACAACGATGCCGTTGTCTACGCAGAAATGTGTCAGTTCGTAGTTGTCGTCATGTTCGGTAGCCATGGTGATGACTTTGATCAGATGATCGGAAGCTTCCCAGTAGCGTTTGAACTGTTCGAGATCGGGTTTAACGCAGTACTGTTCCGGCTGCGCTCCCTTGTATACCTGATCCAGGTAAGGTCCTTCGAAGTGGATACCGAGAATTTCGGCGCCTTCATAGCCTTCGCGAACAACTTTGGCTACGTTTTTAACAGCGTTTGTGAGCACTTCTTCAGACTGAGTGATTGTTGTCGGCAGAATGCCGGTTACACCTTCGCGAACGATGTTTTTCATCCAGTTGCGAAGACCTTCTTCAGTAGCGTCGTTGGTGTCCCATCCATACGCGCCATGAGTGTGCTGGTCGATGAAGCCCGGAACGATGCGCAGATCGCCATAGTCTTCGTCTACCGGCAGTGTTCCATACGGAAGGATAGCCTCGATTTTTTCCCCGTTTGTCTTGATCTGACAGGGCAGGAAAGTATCGACTACCCAAACTTTACGGCTTTGAATAATCATTTTGAATTCCTCCATGATC
>CAOKFJ010000275.1 GCA_948467695.1 uncultured Allobaculum sp.
GAGGATGGTTTCGTGAGTAAACCGGATTACTCGGCTTTCTGTTCCTGCTTGGCAAGCAGATCGCGAATCTCCTGAAGAAGAACAAGCTGAGGATCCGGTGCAGCCGGTTCGGCGGCTTCTTCAGCTTTTTTGGCTTTGTTCAGGGCATCCGCTTTGTCTCGGATGGTGTTGATGGCTTTGACAAGACAGAACACCACCAGAGAGATGATCAGGAAGTTGAGGACCGCCTGAAGGAACATGCCGTACTTCAGTGTGGCGCTTCCAACAGTCACGGACAGATCCGCAACATTTACACCGGCAAGAATCATGCCGATAACCGGAGTGATCAGATCATCGACCAGCGAGTTGACGATTGCGGTGAAAGCAGCACCGACGATGATGCCGACAGCCATGTCAACGACATTGCCGCGGGAAATGAATTCCTTGAATTCGCTGAAAAATTTACTCATTAGGGAAAGCTCCTTTTCTGTTATCAGTATTTTACCTGCCAGATCTATGACTCGCTTTTGGAATACCCGACTCCGATGAGCGAACCACTTTGATCAAGCCATAAAATGCCTTTTTTCGCATCGTAGTCGACAACCCTTGTGGTTCTGCCGCATTCCTTCTCATATGCGCGCTTGATTTTCAGCACTTCTTTAAGATCAAGCTGCAGATCGAGAATGGAGAACGCTTCGAGAAACTGGCGGGTGTTTCGCGTCAGCACCGCTTTGCCGCTCAAACCGTTCACTTCTCCCTGTGTCCGGATGATGGAAAGGTTCTGGCGGGGATCGCGATAGATGAGCGGGTATTCGAGGTCAAATACGTTTTTGCAGGTCTGGCACTGGTGACGAAAGTATGATCCGTCTTTGAGTCTCTGGTATTCGAGACTGTTCGCATCACGAATGAGATACGTATCACGTGCCAGAAAGTAGCTTTTCGAGCAGAAGGGACACGTGAATTCAAACAGACGGCGTTTCATGCGGGATCAGATTCCCGGATTAGTCCTGGTGCACCGGACGAGTGCGCTCATACAGCCATGCGGCTTCGTCTTCACTCAGACGAGGAGCGATTTCGTCGTACACCTGCTGGTGGTAGTCATTGAGCCAGTCGATCTGATCCTGATGCATCAGATTGAGATCGAGACCGCGCACGTCGAAAGGAACGAGTGTCAGAACATCGTGACGCAGGAAGTTTCCAAATTCAGTTTCGAATGCGGGAACGACAACAATCATGTTTTCGTGACGGATGCCGTATTTGCCTTCCACATACAGACCGGGTTCATCGGAAGTGATCATGCCCGGTTCAAGCACACAGGAGTCTTTGCGTTCGGGTACAACTTTCCAGCGGAAGCCGTTGGGGCCTTCATGGACATTGCTCAGCGCGCCTACGCCATGACCTGTTCCGTGGTTGTAGTCGCGTCCGTCCTGCCAGAGGTACTGACGGCAGAGGATGTCAAGGTTCATGCCGCGCGCGCCTTCCATGAAGACAGCTTTGGCAAGATCAATGTGGCCCTGCAGAACGCGTGTGAACGCAATGCGCTCTTCTTCAGTCATTTCACCCGTTACAAATGTGCGGGTGATGTCGGTTTTTCCCTGCATATACTTTCCGCCGGAATCCACAAGATGCATGCCTTTCTTTTCGATGCGAACAGGATTTTCGCGATCGGGATGGTAATGAGGCATGGATGCGTTGGCGTGATAAGCGGAAATGGTTTCGAAAGAATCTTCAAGGAAGTCGGGCATCTGACCGCGGAATTCGTGCAGTTTTTCTGCAGCGGAAATTTCGGTCACTTCATTGTCGGCTTCGAGCTGTTCGTCAAGCCATTTCCAGAAACGGATAACCGCAACCGCATCGCGCTTGTGCGCTTCACGGGCGTTTTCAACTTCGACAGCGTTCTTGCAGGCTTTCATCAGCTGAATGGGGTTTGTCATCCAGATCGCGTCTTTGATGGCGCGGCCGATGCGGGAATTGACATAGTCTTTCTCCATCATCACCGGACCTTCAAGGGCTTCGATGTCATCATAGATCTGGTTGTATGGAGCTGTTTTGATGCCGCTCTCAGCGAGAAGTTTTGCGCTTTCTTCATCAAGACGGCTTTCGTCAATGTAGAGCACACCGTCTTCTTCGTTGACGATGGCATAAGCGAGGGCTACCGGGAAATTGGGGATATCGTTGGCGCGCAGGTTGAACAGCCATGCGATTTCATCCACTTTGGTGGTGATATGGTGTTTCGCCCCGGCTTCTTTCATCGCTTCGCGTACACGGGCGAGTTTGGAGGCAACGCTTTCGCCGTTGTATTTTTCGGGGTAGTGGAATGTGCGGCTGGCAGGAAGAGCAGGACGATCAGGCCAAGCTTCGCCGGCAAGATCAAGATCAGTGACAATCGTTACGTTTTTATCGTTCAGACTGTCGCGATAGCCTTCAAATGCCTCCATGCTTACGCAGCGGCCGTCAAAGGCGAGAGTTGCGCCATCCGCGAGGTTTTCCTGAAGATAGGCTTCGATTGTCGGAACACCGGGCTGACCCATTTTCATCAGGTCGATGCCGGAGCCTTCGATCTCGCGGCCAGCCTGGATAAAATAGCGTCCATCTGTCCACAGACCGGCTTTGTCCTTTAAAACGACAAGGACACCGGCGCTTCCGGTAAAGCCGGAAAAGTGCTTGCGCGCACCGAAATATTCGCAGACATACTCCGTATCGTGGAAATCGGAGGTCGGCAGGATGAGGGCGTCTACGTTATGAGCCGCCATTTTTTCTCTGAGAGTGAATAAGTTATCTGCAGTAGTCATATGTTCCTTCTTTCTGTTCACATTATAGGACAACACGCAACAGGAAACGGCTTCGATGATATGGTGCGCAGGTAAAAGCTCTCGATTGGCTCAATTGAGCGCATTTCTGTTCATGTAATGCAGCATTTTTGTGAACAAATCGTGTAACCCTTTGCGATCGTTTTATATTCAAAACCATATGAGATATCTTTTTCTATT
>CAOKFJ010000276.1 GCA_948467695.1 uncultured Allobaculum sp.
GCCGCTTCTTTTTCAATGGGGAATTCGTGGTCAGTATCGAAAATGATCTTGAGCAGCGCGTTGTAGTCTTCCGGTTTCATTTCAGACATTGGTTTGGAGTGCCATTTATCGACTCTTCCCTGCGCTATGAACATCTCGGCGCGGCGTCTGGCGTACTGCTCGTCATGAAAGGATACGAAACTCTGTTCGAGCGCGTAGCCGCTGTCTTGCGAGATCAGATAGTTTTCCATTGCTTTTGCCTGATCAGCGTCGAGCAGATTGGATTCAAGAACACTGCCGTCCGCCGCGCAGAGAATCATCCCGGTGCAAAGCGAGAAACCGTTCATTCCCGCTTCCCACAGAAACTGCGGATTGCCATCGGGCGTGCGTCCGGTATTCACAAAAACCAGATGTCCGTTTTCCTGCGCTTTGCGGATGGCTCTCCAGGTGCTTTCCTCAACAAATTCGCGATCCCAGAAAGTCCCATCCAGATCAAGAAACACCGCGCTTTTGCGATTGTCCGCATCAAAGCGAACATACCGCTTTTCATCAAGCGAAAGCAGCGCTGCCCTGCCGCGTTCGATATCGCCTGTATTCACCGTTCTTGTCTCTTTCATTTTTCTTCCTCCTGCCATGCCTGTCCAATTTGCGCATAAACTGAAAATGTCATGCGCTTGTCGGTAATCCATCATCTCTATATATAGAGCATGATCTTCCCTTGACTTTAGTCCTGCTATTTTCGAGGACAGTCTATCAGGATTGGGAAACAGATTTTTGAATCAGCGCTTTGCGCCCATAAGATTTTTGGGCAAGCGATTCCATTGCGCGCTTTCTTCTTTATATTCTTCAATACCCTTTTGTATACAGAAAAGCCGCCCTTGAAAACCTGTCATGCATGACAAAACGAAAAGGCAGAGACGGGCTCAATCGTCTCTGCCTTTTCGGATCATTCAAATGGAAAATGCGTTTGGCACAATACCGCTGATTGGCTGCTGCAGCGCTTTTTGTGCAAGCGGACTGCAGAGTCTTTCAAGCGAAATCATGCAAAAACGATATCCATACAGTATTTATAAGCCAACGGCAAATGCATCGCGAAGGTATGCGCAAAGTCCGCTCTGCACGCGCAATCCGGCTGCGCGCCATCGTGCCTGGAAACTGTATGGCGAATGGTCTCCTTTCCGGCGCTTTTCAGCTTTATTTCAATCACCCGCATGGGTATGAAATGGTACGCGCCTGTATATCGAAAAAGCGGAAACAGCGCCGTCGGCTGTTTCCGCGAATGATCAGACAGAAATCCCTCCGTTGGCATTATCCAAATCAGGTTGGCGGTCGATGGGCACACCATCCTCTCAGCCTGTCTGCAAGCTCCCGTAACTGTATTCCGTTTTTTACTGTTCCATAGTCCGCTTTTTGTTTGCGAATTTCAACTCTTCTTTTCAATCGCTTATTTTTTCGAACCGGAACTTTCTGTGTTTTAGAAATTTATGCGCTTTCTTTTCTATGCCGCTCTCCACGCATCAGCCATGACGAACACCAATTCAGCCGCAGCAGAGCGTTCAATTCCGGGCTCGAGGAAGAACTAGACGTTTTTGCCCATTTCGTATGCCTGGCGCATGAAGTCGGTCTCTTTGACCTGACCGAATTCTTCCAGACCGGTACCGATCAGAATGCCTTTTTCCACAGCGCCTTCCACGCAGTCCATATAGCCTCTAAAGCACGCAATGGCGGGCGCTGCCGGCGCGACATCGTCTTCCGCCATGGAGGCGATGAAGTACATGTCCTTGTCTTTGATTTCGAGCCATCTTGCCACAGTGCGGTCGATTACCGCTTTAAGCTGTGCGCTGATCGAATAGAAGTAGACGGGACTTGCCAGAACGAGAACGTCGGCTTCGATCATTTTTTCGAGAACTTCCGCCATGTCGTCGTTCTGTACGCACTTGCCGTTATGGCGCGCGCAGAAATAGCAACCGCGGCAGCCGGCGATGTTTTTCTGCGCTACATTGATTTTTTCGACTTCATGTCCGGCTTCGAGCGCGCCTTTCATAAACTCGATGCACAGTGTGTCGGAGTTTCCGTTGCGGCGGGGACTGCCGGATAGAATCAGAATTTTTTTGCTCATGAGATTTCCTTTCGTATATCTGCGATATGTTCTTATCGAACAGATGGATGCGTGGATGCGTGTATGAATGCATTGCATGGATTTCGATTTAAATCCGTGTGAATCCGAAGGATTGAGATCTGCTTCAGATGATCTTTTTCCTTATGCGTTATACGTTGATTAAGCGCCTATCAATTCGATATTTCTATTACCTATTATTGTGCATTAAAAAATGCCGCGCAAGGCGGCATTGAAATTCATACGTATATATCTGTGTTTTTACAGACACACACATGTTTTACTGCATCGAGCGGATGTAGTTGAGCGTTCCGCCTTCGTGCAGAACGGGCAGATCATCGGTGGTGAACTGGCAAGTGAGTGCGTAGTCGTGACCTTTGGTTTTGTTCGTGATTACGAGCGGCTTGTCGGCATCGAGCGCGTCGAGATTGGAGAAGACGAGTTCATCCATTTCATCGATGTCTTCGTAATCGGCTGCGTTTTCGAATGTGAGCGGCAGGATACCGAAGTTGATGAGGTTGGCAAGGTGAATACGCGCGAAGGATTTGGCGATAACCGCTTTGATGCCCAGATACATCGGCGCGAGCGCGGCGTGTTCGCGGCTGCTTCCCTGTCCGTAGTTTTCACCGGCAACGATGATGCCGCCGTTGTTTTCCTTGCAGATCTGGTCGAAGCCGGCCTTGTTGTTGCGGAAAACGAACGTGGACAGTTTTTCGATATTCGAACGATACGGCAGAACTTCCGCACCTGCAGGGGCGATATGGTCGGTCGTGATGTTGTCGCCAAGTTTGATGACAACTTTCTTTTCGAATGTATCGGGCAGTTTGTCATTGATCGGCAGCGGTTTGATGTTCGGACCGCGG
>CAOKFJ010000277.1 GCA_948467695.1 uncultured Allobaculum sp.
TTGGGGTTTGTAACGAACAGGTCGTCACCAACGAGCTGGATGCGTTTGCCCAGAGCGTCGGTCAGCTTCTTCCAGCCGTCCCAGTCTCTTTCGCCCAGACCATCTTCGATGGAGATGATGGGATACTTGGAAACCCAGTCCTGATACATAGCGATCATTTCTTCGGAAGTTTTGTTTCCGCCGCCGGATTTCTTCAGTTCGTACAGACCAGTTTCGTGGTTGTGGAATTCGGAAGCAGCAACGTCCATAGCGATCATAACGTCTTTTCCAGGAACGTAGCCGGCTTTTTTGATAGCTTCAACGAGCAGTTCGAGAGGTTCTTCGTTACCATCTTTGCAGGAAGGAGCGAATCCGCCTTCGTCACCAACGTTTGTGTTGTAGCCTTTGCCTTTGAGAACTGTTTTCAGGTTGTGGAAAACTTCAGCAGCCATGCGTACAGCTTCTTTTTCGGAAGATGCACTTACAGGCATGATCATGTATTCCTGGAAGTCAACAGTGGAGTCAGCGTGGCTTCCGCCGTTGATTACGTTGCACATCGGAACAGGCATAACGTGAGCGTTGCATCCGCCTACATAGTTGTAGAAAGGAATTCCGTAGTAGTCAGCAGCAGCCCATGCAGCAGCCATGGATACAGCAAGTGTAGCGTTTGCGCCGAGGTTGGATTTGAAATCTGTACCATCGAGTTCGAGCATTGTTTTGTCGATCAGCATCTGATCAGTAACGTCCATGCCGATGATCGCAGGAGCGATAACATTGTTGACGTTGGCAACCGCTTTGGTTGTACCTTTTCCGAGGTAACGGCTCTTGTCACCGTCACGAAGTTCGAGAGCTTCTCTTTCACCAGTGGAAGCTCCGGACGGTACCATTGCACGTCCGTAAGCACCAGATTCAGTGGTGATTTCGCACTCTACAGTCGGGTTTCCGCGGGAATCGAGGACTTCGCGTGCGTAGACATCCGTAATAATAGGCATATTGAAATATTTCCTCCTTTGCCTTCGATACACGCAAATTATAACACAGTGAACTAATTCAATCGATAAAGACCTGTAGATGCGTGACAATTTTCACAAACAGTTTTCGTATGCAGGACAACAATATTTCCAATATGCACAATCCCGCGTCAATTGTTCTCTCATCACATTAACTTTAATACAGAAACACGCTTCAAAACACGAAAACAGCGCACGTCAGACATCCTTTTCGGATCCGCAGACATGCGCTGTTCTTTGTTTTTCCGGCAGTAAATTGAATGCTGTATTACAGAATCATCAGGCGAGGATTTCTTTTTCCATTCGGCTTCTGAGCGCATCGCTCTGCTCTTTTGTTTCGTCGCAGAGCACCATGCGAAAAATATGAATCCCCTCTTCTTTGAACTGCGCGATTTCATCAATGCGGTCGATCGCTTTCTCGTCAAACAGCTGCATCCGGCAGTCTGGATTTCCCATCATGATGGCGCGATGTCCGTCTTTGCCTTTAAGCGTATAGCGATTTGTACGGCATAGCGCGCAGTTCTGACGTTTTCCATCTTTGATGGCGGTATTGACGGGACAGTGTTTCATGATCATCAGACGCGGCTTTTCATACACTGTCAGGATAAGCGGCGCTTCAAAGCCATAGCGTTTTCTGAATTCTTCCATCAGATCCGCTCTGCCTTTGTCGCTAAGCTCTCCCGCTGCCACTCCGGCACCATAGCCTAGTTCAAGCAAAGCGGCGAGCGCATAGGAATTGGTGACATTCAGATTATCCACCACTTTTCCTTTGCCTAAAGAATCCGTGATCAGTGCATCGTCTTTATAGATCGGCGCTTTGTACTGGACGCCTTCCATGGGAAATTCGCTGACACTCATCAGCGCGTCTTCCCCCTTCTGCGCTTTGTTCATGATTTCAACAAAAGATGGAAAGGGTTCAGGCTGTTCGAGTTTTACCTCATAGGGCGCTTCGACAATCGGCTTTTTCTGCTTGCGCACTTCGGTCAGTTTATCGATCGCTTCACGGCGCATCGTATTGAGTATGCTTGCAGGAACAAAGGCATTATCGGGAAGATCGATGCAGATTTCTTTCACATGCGCCCACGTGTCTTTTGTCTTTTCAAGCGATTTGACAATCTGTTCGCGCGAGGTCGCCGCTTTCTGCGCCGCCTGCAGTTCTTTTCCTTTTACTTCGATTTGATGAAGACCATCGTACGCCATCAGACAAAGCGGCGAACCGATGGAATCGGCATGCAGCGTAAACGTGATATCGGACTGAGGACGATGCGTGCGGATGGCGTCCTCTGTTTCTTTCTGCATCAGAAAGCTCGATGTTTTGCGCACTTCCATATGAGCGCGTACAGGAGAAGTCGTTTTGACTTCGATAATGTCGCCCGCCTGCGCGTTTGAAATCAGTTTGCCTCGCTTGTCGAAGATGAAGTTGGCGATCTGCCCGGTGGCGTTTCGCGGATTGGCAGAGGCAAAACGGATACCGTCATTTTGATGAAGCGGTCCATCCAGCCTGATTCTGGCTTTGTCTCTGGATACGGAGATCACTTCGCCAAGATGAACACCCTGATGATTGGATGTCTGTGTGTTCATCAGCGCTTTTCCCGCTGCCTTATAGGCATGCCCTTTCGAGTAGCCGCGGTTGAATGCCGTCTCCATGCCTTCATGCATGGTTTTGCTGACCTTTCTGCCATCGGCTGCCGCTCTGGCCGCTCTCGCACTTTCATAGACGTATTCCGGCGATTTCATTCGTCCCTCGATTTTGAGCGAGAAGACAGCAGCGTCTTTAAGTTCGCGAATCTGATCAATCACGGAAAGATCTTTGGGCGAAAGCAGAAAACGTCCCTGCGTTTCTACTGGCTCGCCGTTTTCTTCGAGTGTGTATTCCATACGGCACGCCTGCGCGCAAGCGCCTTTGTTTGCGGAGCGATCGTAGCGCACCTG
>CAOKFJ010000278.1 GCA_948467695.1 uncultured Allobaculum sp.
CCGCATCGACTTTGAAGCCAGCGGTCTTGTTCTTTTCTCCAAACATCCTCTGGTCAAAGCTTTCCTTGATGAACAGTTCGAAGACGGCACCGCGAAAAAAGAATATCTCGCGGTTGTCGATGGACGCGTGGATCACCGTGAAATCGACATCAACAACCCCATCGCCCGCAACCGTCACGACGCGGAGAAGATGATGGTATTCAAAAAAGGAAAACCGGCGCATACACACATCAGCCGCCTCAAACTCTTCGATGACAAGTCGCTCGTGCGCGCCGATATCACAACCGGACGCAAGCACCAGATCCGCGTGCATCTTTCCAACATCGGCTACCCGATCATGAACGATCCGCTGTATGGTCTTGTCCGCAACAACAAGGGACTGATGCTGCAGGCGTACAGACTGTCGTTCCTTCAGCCGTTTACACACGAACGCATCCAGATCGAGCTCGATATGGATACCCGCTTCAAATGGTTCGACCCCGAACTCGCACGCACTGATTCCAATCGCTTACAACCCGCGGGTCCACGACCGGTTTTTTCCGTTTTCGCATGAATTATGAATAAGAAAGAGAAGCGGCCCAGTCTTCGCTCCTCCATTCGTTCAGGCATGTAACTGTTCTGCATGCGTAGACCAGCCCGAACTCCCGACAGATTTCGAGAACAGAAACACTCAAACGATTACCAGAAACAAAGGGATGACCGCCGCGTTCAGTCATCCCTTTGTATATTGGTTTTATGCTGAAAATATAAACGCGCATCCAAACGTGGATCTTATATTTCCGTTCAAGAAAGATCTAAACCTCAAGAAGCGTTTCTTCACTCATTTCCGGAAGATCGGGAAGCGCGTCTTCCGGAAGAGCCGGAAGAATCTCGGCTTCCCTGTCCGGATCTGTCGTCATGTCAGCAGCTTCGAGCTGCGCATTCTCCTGCACAGACTCATGTTCATCCATAATTTCGTGATTGTGAACTTCATGATTCCGGACCGTCTTTTCTGCATCAGAATCCGTTCTGTTTTCATGCTCTCCATCAAGCTGCTCAATCAGCGTTTCAAGACAGTACCAGATCCAGGCGAGCGTATAGCTGACTGGCATCTGTTCCTTGAAGCTTTCCAGTTTTTCCGGAAGTCTTCCATGATTCTTGACAAACTGGCGGTGAAGAATATGCATGATTTCTTCCCGCTTTACTTTTGCGATCATTTCGACAAAACGGTATTCATCCGTTTCCGGCACCGGCGCTCTTCCCGCAAGCGAAGCGACGATCCTGCGAAGATAATCAGGATAGCTGTAGAGCGCTACTGGATCGATTTTTGCCATAAGCGCGAGCGCTTCGACATAGCGGCCAAATTCGTATCCCGGATCATCCGCCGCCGGCAGATACCCCGGCATATAGCCTAGCGCCGCGCGAAGGCTTGCCAGATCGAGCCGCTCGACTTTGGGAAAGACAATCGACATCTGCGATGTCTGTCGTATGAGATAGCTTTCCACAATCTGCATCAGCGGCAGATCGCTGTTGTCGAAGGTATACAGATAGCCGGTGAGCGAGCCGAGCTGCTTTCGCGTTTCCAGATAGCCCTGCGCGTACAGCCGGCTTGCGTGCGGCGTCGTGAAATCGAGCGCGTTTCCGGGATGGAGCAGCGGTTCAAGATAGAACATGGACGAATCAAGCGCGGGCGGCTTTGGTTCTCCCGGTTCATGCAGATCGACAACAACCGTCCATGCGGCACCCGGCAGTATCGATTTAAGCAGTTCGATCGGCACATTATCCGCGTACATTCCATCGGTATACAGTTCCCCGTCGATCTCCACTTTGGGGAATGCCGGATAGCAGGCGGAAGAGGCCATAACGATCTGTTCGGCATTGTTCTCGTGTATTTCGCTTTTATAAAACGGACGCGGCTCCTGTTTTGTATCGTTGAATGTCATGCACGCATAGCGTACGGGCGAGTCATGGAAGATTTCATAATCGAACATCGCCCGAAAGTGCTCGCGTAAAGGTCGTATATCCATGCGCGAGTCAAAATAGCGGATCAGAAAATGAAGAACCGTGCGCGTGCCTTTGACTTTTTCCTTGAGCGTTACCGGAAGGGGCGGCAGATCCTGCGCGATTGCACCGGGCTGCATGTTCATCACGAAATCCGTCACCGTCTCGATGCGGTTTCCCGGATAGAAAATGCCGACGAGCGCGCCGATCGATGTTCCGGTCAGCGCGTCAAATTCGATGCCGGCTTCATTGAACGCCTGCCATACACCGACGTGATAGCACCCTTTCGATCCGCCTCCTCCCAGAACCAGACCGTATTTTTCATTTTCCTGCTTGTCTGCAGGACGAATGTTTCTATGCTTCATGCGCAAAAACCTCCTCGATAAACAGCCAGACAATCGCAAGAATCGTTTCGCCCGGATACATTCTTGCCAGTCCATAGCGTTTCAGACCAAACTCGATGCCGTACTTTCGAAAGAGCGTATAGATGCGCGCGATCGCGGCCATCTTGCGGTTGTCGTTTTCGCCTTTACCAGGTTCAATCGCAAGCTTCATCGCCCGATCCCCTAAATCCTGCAGCCGTTTAGACAGCTCTTTTAGAAAGACGGAATATGTCCACACGGTGTACGGATCGATGCCCGCAAGATACGCGAGCGCTTCGATGAGCTCTTCTGCCGTGCTTCCATCCGCAAGCGTTTTTGAAAGATCGCTTGGCGAATATTCGCCTGCCCACCTTTCGATCTGCTCGATTTCCTTTTGCGAAATCACGATGCGATGAATATCGAACATGAAACGAAGATATCCATCCCAGAACTCGAGATCGTATTCGCATACAGGCGTAAAGGTATACAAGTGACCGCACCATCTGCCAAGCAGCTTTCCGGTTTCCAGATAGCCTGCCTGCAGCGCCTTCATGCAGCTCTCCCTTGAGA
>CAOKFJ010000279.1 GCA_948467695.1 uncultured Allobaculum sp.
TGCAGAATATGTGATTAAAACTGTACAGAACTGATGATATCGATGCTTTCTGATACCGCATTCATTCGTGTTTTGGTGCGCTATTGATAACTTGATTGTATCAAAACTGATAAAAAACGGTATTAGATCAATTTTTGTGAATCTCTTATCATGTAGTCACAAAGGAAAAGAACAGATCAAAGCCAGACGTCCTCTTTTGTTTGTGACGATTCAAAAGAACGAAACGAATGACTTGAAACTGCTCTTCGCTTACAGATTCAGAAAGTTTACTGATAAGAAAAGGAAAGAATTTACATGAACAAAAAATACCTTCCCAGTGCCCTGATCATGTACCTGAACTACTTCATTCACGGCATTGGCTGTTCGATTCTCGGACAGGCTGTTATCAAAAGCGCTCTTGCTGCCGCATGGGGCGTAGAGGCAATGGCCATCACCGCCATCTCCGCCGCTCTTGGTCTTGGACGACTGGTTGCTCTTCCGTTTGCCGGACCGCTCTCCGATAAACTCGGCCGCCGCATTTCCACCGCGATCGGCTCTCTCTCCTACGCCATTTACCTGGTTGGCCTTGCTATGGCATTCAACGCCGGAACAAACGGCGGCTACCAGATCGCTTACGCTTGCGCTGTGATCGGCGGTATCGCCAACTCCTTCCTCGATACAGGTATCTACCCTGCAGTTCAGGAAATCATCTACAAAGCTCCTTCCGTTGCTACAATGGGTATCAAATTCTTCATCTCCATCGCGCAGATGATCCTGCCCTTCGTTCTTGGCGTGACAGTTTCCACAACAGCTGCCGGTCTTGTTTCCTACAACACACTGTTCTATGCATGCGGCATCGCTTATGTTGTTCTCTTCGCAGCCATCATGATCAGCCCGCTTCCCGATGCTGACCAGAAAGCAGAAGGCAAAAAAGAAGGTCTTATCGCTTCGCTCAAACACACTCATATCTCGCTTGAATCCATCGCTATGATCCTGATCGGTTTCACCTGCACCGGTACTTTCCAGCTCTGGCTCAACTGCGCGCAGAACTTCGCGACAACCAATGCCGGATGGGCTGATCCTTCCATCATGCAGACTTGGTATTCCGCTGGTACCCTGATCGCTCTTGTGGTTACCGCATTCCTTACCCGCAAAATCAAAGATGTACGCTTCATCCTGATCTACCCTGTTATCTGCCTTGCTACACTGATTCTTGTTTTGATGATGCCTTCCCAGGGTATGATGATCTTCGGCGCATTCGCGATGGGCTGGCGCAGGCGGACTTCTGCAGATCGCAACTTCCGTATGCAACATGATCTTCCCGAAAATCAAAGGTACCGTTACCGCTCTGGTTATGATCGCTTCTTCTCTTTGCAACTACACCATCCTGACCGCAGCCGCTTCCATGACACCGTCCGGTGTAATGGTAATGAACATCGTTCTGACCGCTGTAGGCGTGCTCCTTGGTCTGTTCGTCAACCTGCGCTACTCCAAAATGATGGAAGCTGCAGAAGCATAAGCTTTCTGTTAAGACACATCGCAATTCAATACTTCTTGTACGCATAAATCAGGCGCCAGGCTTCGCGCCGGCGCCTTTCTTCTCTAATATCTCCGTGTAATTCCGGAATTCTCCGGTTTACAGATTTACCTGAATGCGCATTCCGCCCTAACTCCTTACTTACGCGCATTCAGCGCATATTTTCTCCAGGCCCTATGTCTTGCGCCATCCGGAATTTAAACTGGATGGCGTAAGACTAAAGGCCTTGCTGCAGCGCGCTGCGCTTATGACGCATGGCGCTTATTGAAAGGACAACAATCATGAATACTGTTACAGTTCGCAATATCGAAATCGGTGCAGGCAAACCGAAAATTATCGTGCCAATCGTTGGCGTAACCAAAGAAGACATCATCTCTGAAGCAGCAACATTCGACAAACTGCCTCTGGATGTCGTTGAATGGCGCGTTGACTGGTTTGAAGGCTGCGATGACTTCGCCAAAGTCGAAGAGGTTCTCAAAGGTCTTCGCGAAGCCCTTGGCGAAACACCGATCCTGATGACATTCCGCACCAAAAAAGAAGGCGGCGAAAAAGCCATCGAAATGAACGATTACATCGACCTCAACGTCAACGCCGCAAAATCCGGTCTCGTTGACATGGTGGATGTTGAAGTCTTCAGCGGCGACGATGTAGTGAAAACCATCATCGAAGGCGCTCATGCCAATGGTGTAAAAGTCGTTGCTTCCAACCACGACTTCTTCAAAACCCCTGAAAAAGACGATATCGTCTCCCGCCTGGTGAAAATGCAGGAACTAGGTGCCGACATTCCCAAAATCGCGGTTATGCCCCAGTCCCGCAAAGATGTTCTGACGCTGCTTGAAGCCACTGAAGAAATGGCATTCCACAAAGCCGATCGTCCGATCATCACCATGTCCATGGCAGGCGATGGTGTCATCAGCCGTCTTTGCGGCGAAGTGTTCGGTTCCTCGATGACTTTCGGCGCAGCCAAGAAAGCTTCCGCTCCCGGCCAGATGGGAGTAGAAACACTCAACGTGGTTCTCGACGCACTGCACAACGCCCTCTAAATCGTCTTGCCGATTCTAGTCTCTTCATTCTGTCTTATGCCTGACGATATCCCGTCTTCGGCTGATCGACATAAAGTCTTTATTGCCATGCAATCCAGGACAGATTGAAACCGATCTATATTTGACACAACTCAAATTGCGGCTGATTTGGACAGAAACAAATCAGCCGCTGTTTATTTTACTGAAAGGGGTTTCATAAATCTCTTTGTGTTTGTTAGGATAGCTTCAATAAAGACTGCGACGCAGATTAGATCATTAAATATTCAACTGATGAATAGGAAATGAGTGCGCAGACGGGATAATAAAAAGTCTGTAAAACATTGCACAGACTGTCTGCTTGTTCTGCGCGCAT
>CAOKFJ010000280.1 GCA_948467695.1 uncultured Allobaculum sp.
AAAGCGTATGCTGCGCAGAATGGCTTTGACATGATTATTTTCGATACCGCGGGTCGTCTGCATATTGATGAAGCGCTGATGGAAGAGCTGACGGAGATGAAAGCCGCCATTCAGCCGCAGAACATCCTGCTGACTGTCGATGCCATGACCGGTCAGGATATCGTTACCGTTGCACGCGAATTCAACGAAAAACTCGATATCACCGGACTTGTTGTCACCAAAATGGACGGCGACGCCCGAGGCGGCGGACTTCTGTCCGTGCGTTCGATCACAACTGTGCCTGTACTGTTCGTATCGAGCGGTGAAAAAGTGGAAGATCTCCAGCAGTTCTATCCCACACGTATGGCAGAACGCATTCTGGGCATGGGCGACATGCTTACGCTCATTGATGACGCGCAGGAAAAACTCGACCAGGATATCGCCGAACAGGCTGCCAGCCGCATGATGGCCGGTGTCTTCACGTTCAACGATATGCTCGCGCAGTTTGATCAGGTCAGCCGCATGGGCTCTTTCTCCGGCATGATCAGCAAGATTCCCGGACTTGGCAACATGGTTCCGAAAGTGGACGATGAAGCGATGGGCATTCAGCTCAAACGCTCCAAAGCGGTTATCCAGTCCATGACTCCCTACGAGCGCGAACATCCCGAATGCATCAAGAGCAGCCGCAAAATGCGTATCGCCAAAGGTGCGGGTGTAAAAGTCGCTGATGTAAACAAAGTCATGGCGCAGCAGAAACAGATGTCCGACTTCTCGAAGATGATGTCTTCCGGAATGGGCGGACTCAACCCGTTTGCGGCAATGCGCCGCGGAGGCGGAATGCCCGGCACTTCGAAACATGCCGGAAGCAAGAAGCAGAAAAAATCCGCCAAGAAGAAAAAGAAAAAATAAATCCTGATCTTCAGCTGACGCTCAGACAGCGCGTTAAACAAACTTTGCGCATCGTTAGTGAGATTTCGGTACACTATCTATAAACAATACAGGCAGAACCGTATATCGCGGCTCTGCCTGTCTGTTTTCCGCTTATCTGCCTGATGCGCTCTGTGCAAAGAGCAGAAAGCAAAATCCATGAAGAATACGGAAAGGAATATTCTGCCTATGAATATGAAAAGCGTTGTCCGCTGGCTGCGCAAGACCGTCTGCTTTATGCTGCCGCGCAAGAACGTTCCGATGCTGTCGGGACTGGCAAAACGCTATGAAGACGAACTGTGCGACCGCACATTCGTGTATACATTTCAGGAATCGAACAAAGAACCGTTCAAGGTGCATGTCGAGTTTGAACGATCGGGATTCTGCCATCTTTTCTCGATCGGCTCGCTTGTCAAGAAGATGACCAAAGACACAAGCGAGTTTTCCGGCATGAAAGGCTGGAAAAACATCAAGAACGGGACGCTTACCTTTGGCAAGCTTTCACGGCTAAGTCCCGACGAGTTCAAATACTATGAACCGGAATACCGCATGATCGAAGAAATGATCGAAACGGCGCGCAAGCCCAATGCGGTGCGCTTCATCAAGTCAAAACTGCCGGACAGCCGTCTGCAGGCGGATATTCTTTTATGGCGCACATTCGAAGACAAAACCGTTCATATCGCGCTTTCCAAAGGTAAAGACGGCTGGTTTGCGCGAAGCTACTTCGTGCGCGACAACGCCAGAGACAAACAGTATCCCACAAAATACATTTACGGCATGCCGGTGCTGAAAGTTCGAACATCCGTCAAGTATTAATGCTTGACACCCTGTTTGCGTGTGGTACTATGTTCAGGCAAACAAACACGAAAGGAAACTCAATATCATGGTAAAACTGCGTTTAAGAAGAATGGGTAAGAAAGGTCAGCCTTTCTACCGTATTGTAGCTGCTGATTCCAGAAGCCCCCGCGATGGCCGCTTCATCGAAGAAATCGGAACTTACAACCCTGTTAAAGGAGAAACAGCTGTAGTGCTCAACCGCGAAGCTGCTCTCAAATGGCTCCAGGCAGGTGCTCAGCCCTCTGACACTGTTCGTTCCATTCTTTCCCGCGAAGGCGTTATGACTGCCTTCCACGAATCCAAACTCGGAAAGTAAGACAATGATTGATCTGGAAAAAACCCTGTATGATCTGTGTGTACCCATGACAGATCACCCGCAGGCTCTGTCGGTCAAGACAATGGCTTCGACCAACGACAAAGAGATTCTTCTCTATGTCTATGCCGACGATAAGGATATCGCCAGACTCATCGGCCGCAAAGGATCGATCGCGAGCGCTCTGCGTTCGGCGATGAGCGCTGCGGCGCGCTCGATGCACAAGCGCATTCTTGTGAAGTTCGAAGCGTATTAAGACGACACGCAAAAGCTGCAGGGACACCTGCAGCTTTTTTCAAGGAGAAACCTATGATTCGAATCGCGAAGATTATCAACACGCGCGGTCTGAAAGGCGAATGCAAACTGATGCTGTTCACCGACTCGGACGAACTGCGCTTTTCAAAAGGCAACCGCCTGTATCTTGAAAACGGAAAAACGCTGACTGTGGACAATTATTCCGTTTATAAAGGATTCGGCTACGCCCGCTTTAGCGAAATTACATCCATTGAACAGGCGGAGGAACTCAAAAACCAGACGCTGTACCTGCCGGAAGAAGAACTGCCCGAGCTTGAAGACGATGAATTCTACTATCATCAGCTCAACGGCTGCACGGTGTATACAACCGAGGGGGAAAACACCGGCAAAGTTGTGGATATTCTCGAGACCGGCGCCAATCTGGTGCTTCGCGTGCGCGGCGAAAACGGACAGTATCTGCTTCCGTTTGTCGGCGCATTTGTCAAAGAAGTCGATCCCGATGAAAAGAAAATCGTGATCGAAGATATGGCGGGTCTGCGATGAAAATCACGATTCTGACCCTCTTTCCCGAATACTTCGAA
>CAOKFJ010000281.1 GCA_948467695.1 uncultured Allobaculum sp.
CTGGAGACAAAGGCATCCGGCGCGCATTCTGCATAGCAGTTCTGCACGATTCAAAAGGCATGGTCTGCATAATGGCCTATGCATGCGGCATCATCTCTATGCAGTCTTACTGCAAAACTACAAACAAAAACTTTAGACAACCGGCAGGCAGAGCCTGCCAGAACAACTGAGAAAAAACCTAGAAAGAAGGACAAGAACATGAATCCAGTTACCCTGATCGCTGTCGATCTTGACGGCACGCTTCTCGATTCCGACAAAAACGTCAGTCCCCGCACACGCGATGTCATCAACACGCTCAAGCAGTACGGCATTCTGTTTGGCATCGTCTCCGGACGTCCGGTAGAAAGCGGCATTGTTCTCTGCCGCAAGTGGGGAATTGAAGAGTCGATCAGCTACATTGCCGGCATGAACGGCGGCGCGCTTTATGATATGCGCACAAAACAGAAAGAATCCTATGCGCATCTGGATGGAAAACTGATTCTCCAGATTCTGGAATACTATAAATCGATGCCTGATCTTCATGTGGAAGTGATGGTCGGCAATACCCGCTATGTTGCCTGGTCGACAGAAGCGACGCTTGCCAACGCCGAGCAGTTTGGCGAAAACGAAGTGATCGTCGATCTCGAAGAGTTCCTCAATACGCATATTGTCGATAAGCTGATTCTGCGTTCGCGTCCCGAGCAGCAGCCCGAGGTTGCCGCAATCGCCAAAACCATTCCGCTCAAATCGGTTGTCGGCTTCTCGACTTCCGATGTGCTGTTCGAATTCGTGGATCCGAAGATCAACAAAGGATACGGACTCGATCGTCTGTGCGAACATTTTGGCGTCAAACATGAAAATACCGTCGCATTTGGCGACGAAAGCAATGACATCGAAATGCTTGAAAAAGCGGGAGTCGGTGTCGCTATGGGAAATGCGACTTCTGTCGTCAAATCGATCGCGGACGTTGTCATTCCCTGGACCAATGATGAAGACGGTCTCGCGCGATATATCGAAGAGTACATTCTTCCCAATGCGCAGGGACGTCTCAACGTGAAATAAAGGAGAAGTAATACATGTCAACCTGGGATCGTGTCTACTGCCATCTGGTTGAAGACATACTCAATGAAGGCGTCGTGGTTTCCAACCGCACCGGTGTGGATACCATCAAGATTCCTTTTGCCCATTTCACTCTTGATGTGGGCAAAGAATTTCCGGTGCTGACTGTCAAGCAGCTGTTCATGCGCCAGGCAGTACTGGAGATGCTCTGGATTTACCAGGCGCAAAGCAATGATGTGCGCTGGCTTCAGCAGCGCGATGTCCATATCTGGGACGAATGGGAGATCAATGAAGAAGGCGACTGGTGCGAAACCGGCAGCGGCCGCGTGCTCAAGCATTTTGATCCATCCATGGCGCACACCATCGGAACAGCCTACGGGTATATCGTGCGCAAATACAAACTGATCGATCGTCTGATTGATTCGCTCAAAAACGATCCGGGCGACAGACGCCGCGTGATGTCTTTGTGGCAGGATGGCGAACTTGATACTGCCGTGCTGCCAAGCTGTGTGTGGAGCAGCGAGTGGGATATTACCGACGGCACGCTTAATGTGCTTGTTCATCAGCGCTCATGCGATACCGGTCTCGGACTGCCTTTCAACGTAACGCAGTACGCCGTGCTCATGCACATGATCGCTCAGGTATGCGATCTGAAAGTCGGCAAGCTGTTCTGGTCGATCAAAGACGCGCACATTTACGTCAACCAGCTCGATCAGATGAAAGAGCTCATCGACCGCTACCATAACAACCCTGATATTCCGGCGCCGAAGCTCTGGCTCAATCCCGAAGTCAAGGATTTCTATGACTTCGATTCTTCGCGCGACTGCAAAGACGTGCGCCTTGAGGGCTATCAGCACATGGGAAAACTGCTGATGCCTCTGACACAATGACGCGCCTGATCGAGATCGCGGCTGTGGGAAGTCGCGGCGAACTCGGATTAAACGGCGATATGCCATGGGGACGCTCGCTCAAACAGGACCTCAAGTTCTTCAAGGAACAGACAAAAGGGCATCCTGTACTGATGGGACGCAAAACCTGGCAGAGCCTTCCCGGCGCGCTGCCCGGACGCGCCAACATCGTCATCACGCGCGGTGTGATCGACAATCCCAAAGCGCTGACCTACCCGACGCTTGAAGAGGGTCTTGCCGCACTCGAAAAAATCGAAGAAGAGAGCGGAAACGACAAAGCGTTCATTATCGGCGGCGGATCGGTCTATGCGGCGATGATTGACAAATGCGACGAACTGCTGCTGACGGAAATTGAAAGCACATTCGACGCGGATACGTGGTTTCCAGAATTCAATCACGATGATTTTGAACGAACGGTGCTCGACACAATTGAAGAAAACGGCTTTACGTATTCTCACGTGCGCTACGTGCGCAAACCGCGCTAGCACACTTTGGTCATACATAAACTGATCAGAACAGATCGCAGACACCAAATATAAGCAGAAGAAAAGGAGCAGCCATCCGTCTTTATTCGGATGACTGCTCCTTTGTTATTAGCGATTGCGCAGTGTTTGTGCAAGAAGGTTTAGTGACGGCCCTTGACCATGGTCATTTTACGGATCATTTCCTTCTTTTCCTGCTCGAGCTGTTCTTTGGCATGTTCAGCTTCGACTTTGAGTTTCTTCTGACCTTTGGCAAGCAGAAGAACAGATCCGGCAAGAGCGGCAACAGCGCCGGCGGTGATGGCGACGATGGTTGCGGTGCGGTCGTGTTTATTTTAGGGGCGAACCCGTTGGTGTTCGGCGGCCCGGGGGATCAATGGGTTTTTGGCGCGGGTTTAGTGGGCGCGAAGCAGTTAAACCACCACCCCAGTGGGGGCGGTTTTGCCCAAT
>CAOKFJ010000282.1 GCA_948467695.1 uncultured Allobaculum sp.
AAAGCGGAGCGCCCTTTCCCACATACGCAAGTGCAGGAAAGAATGCTCCGCAAATGATCATCAAAATTTCATTCGTGCGATTGATGCAAGCCGCCGTATTACTGAATGCGCGGTTCGTGCTTTTCTTCGCCATAGACCTGTTTATGCCATCCAAGACCAAGCGCAAAGACGACAGCGCAAACCAGCAGAAGCGTCCAGGGCGATACGCTGATGACACCAATCTGAATACGCGAAGCAAGTCCCGCGAACAGAAGCAGAATCAGACCGCCAAAAACGATGAGCCACCGTCTCCAGCCGTAGTTGTAGCGCGTGATCAGCTCGAGAAGCAGTTTGACCACCAGATAAATCGCCAGCGCGCCAAGCAGATCGCCAAGTGACCAGCTCATTGCCGAAGGTATGGGCTGATGGCTGGATATGGCCTGCATCACGGTATTGACGAGCACCTGGACAATTCCGATCCAGAGCGGCACAAACAGCATGACATCCATGATCGATGCGTACCATGGTGTTTTCGCTGCTGCGCATTTTTCTCTGGCGTTTTTCATGAGCGCATCGGCATCAGTGTCCGGCTGATACAATGCCGTGATCAGTTCCACCGTTGTTCTCTGCTGCTCCACAAGCGGCATGCCGCTTGTGCGGATATCGACCAGAACCGGCCAGACCTGCTTTTTCAGATGCGAGGGCACTTTGTAGGATTCAAGCGCCGGCGCTTTGAAATGCACATACAGGTTGATGCCTTTGGAATGAATTGCGCTGCTCATCGACGACTCTCCATATCCACAGGCATGTCTGATGAAGAAGCCGCCACTTCCACATAGTCTTTGGGCGCATTGATGCCAAGTTCGCGGCGCATTGTCTGCACAGCTTCCTGCAGCTCGAATTTCATATCCCAGAAATCCTCGATTGTCGAATAGCAGACCAGACCGACTTCAATCCCAGTGCCTGATGGCGTATAGTCGCCGATCACCGTCTTAGGCGCCGGGTCTTTAAGCACTTTTGAATTGGACTGCATGATCGAAAGCGCTCTGGCGCGAAACGCCTCGACATCGCTGAAAAGCGATACCGGAACTTTGAGCACCAGGCGGCGAGAAGGATATACGGAATAATTCGTGACCGCATTGGCGATCAGTTCACGGTTGGGACTGACGACAAGCTGATTGTCGAATGTCTCGAGCGTCGTGAACATGATCTCCACGGACATGACCGTTCCTTCCATCTCTTTGCAGGCGATATAGTCACCGACGCGAAACGGACGGGTAATGAGAATCTGAAGACCGCTGGCCACATTGGCCATGTTGTCTTTGAGCGCGAGCGAAATCCCCAGTCCGACAGCGGAAAACGCGCCGACGACAACCGACATATCGACGCCGATCTGACCAAGCGCAATGATGATCGCAAGCAGTCGAATCAGAATGCTTGCTACTGAGCCGGTAAAGGTCAGGACCCCTTCGTCCACCCCTTTGCGGTTCTGCAGACGCATGATCATGTTCTTGACCATCGGGCCTAAAAAGAAGCCGACCACCAGTTCAAGCGCAGCGACAGCGAGTTTCACAAGAAAATTGTTATGAATAAAGGCTTCCCATGACATGGAAAAAACTCCTTTCCGAAATTTCGAACAGCCGGCATCAGATGACATCGCATGACATCTGATGTCATGCAGATCTGAAAAAGTGCCTGAATGATTCTGTTTACAGACTATTCGCTTTTGCGCCATACGCATAAGCGTACAGGTGCAATGTAAAAAATGTGCTGTACGTGAATCACATACAGCACATGGAAAATCAATCAGAACAGCTCTGCACGTTCAAGTGTGTCTTAAGCGAGAGCTTCTTCAAGACGGGCGATGCCGTTGTCAATACGGCGCAGGGACTCGTCTTTACCGAGAATATAGGCGATTTCAATCGCGCCGCCCGGTGTGAACTGCTTTCCGGAAACAGCGGTGCGTACAGGCCAGAGAACCTGTCCGTTTTTCAGACCCATTTCCTTGGGCAGAGCGAGAAGTGTTTCGTGAACATTCTCTTCTGTCCAGTCTTCCACTTTGGCAAGAGCTTCTCTTGCGGCTTTCAAAGAAGGCAGCGCAGTTTCGGGTGTGGATTTCATCTTTTTGTGACGATACATCTCGAGATCGTAGTCGCCGCAGTTGTCGAAGAAATCAACGGATTCTTCGATCTGGTTGAGAATG
Organism: uncultured Allobaculum sp.; assembly: GCA_948467695.1. Classification (GTDB taxonomy): domain Bacteria; phylum Bacillota_I; class Bacilli_A; order Erysipelotrichales; family Erysipelotrichaceae; genus Allobaculum. Next base: position 2,183 of record CAOKFJ010000282.1, read on the forward strand.
TCGATACGCGGCTGAATGATCTTGGCGATTTCTTTGAGATCGTAAGGTCCTTTGATGGCTTTTTCAAGGTAAGGACGAACCGTTTCGAAGTATGTCGCTTCGTCCATATTGCGCAGATAGACACCGTTCATCCATGTCAGTTTGTCGATATCGAAAATGGCAGGAGAGCGGGAAATGCGGCTGACATCGAATACCTCGATGAGTTCTTCAAGCGTATAGATTTCCTGTTCTGTTGCAGGAGCCCAGCCAAGCAGCGCGATATAGTTGATGATCGCATCGGGCAGGTAGCCTTTGGCAACGAGATCCTGGAAAGAGGCATCGCCATTGCGCTTGGACAGTTTGTGCTTTTCGTCTTTCATTACAGGCGGAACGTGCACGTATGTGGGACGATCCCATCCATATGCATCGTAAAGCAGGTTGTATTTCGGGGTGGACGAAAGATATTCGTTGCCGCGGACAACGTGCGTAACGTTCATTGTGTGGTCGTCGATAATGTTGGCGAAGTTGTATGTGGGGAAGCCGTCGGATTTGAGCAGGATCTGTTCGTCAAGCAGGTCACCGTCAAATTCAATGTGTCCGTAAACCATATCGTCATAGGAAGTGGTTCCTACATTGTCGATGGTCTGGCGAATGACATAGGAATCGCCGCGGTCAAGACGTTCCTGCACCTCTTCTTTGGAAAGATGTTTGCA
>CAOKFJ010000283.1 GCA_948467695.1 uncultured Allobaculum sp.
CAATCCGGTTCCGATGATTCTGGCAGAGATCTTCTGCTCCAACCTTGGAGGCTCGGCTACCATGTGCGGCGATCCCCCTAACATCATCATCGGCACATCTTTAGGCCTGACCTTTGGCGACTTTTTGACGAATACCGGTCTTATTGCGCTGGTTTCTCTGATTGCGACGATCTTCTTCTTCTGGCTCTGCTTTCGCAAGGAGTTCAAGAAAGCCGATCAGCAGCACATTGATCCCGCCACTCTGCCGGTACCCAAAGAGGCCATTAAAGATCAGACAGCGTTTATTGTTTCTATTCTGATTTTCCTCTGCGCGATCGTTCTGCTTGTTTCTCACGCATCGACAGGTCTGACCGTAGCCTTTATCGGCACGTTCATCGCCCTTGTTACACTGCTTTGCAACATGAAAAAAGCCGGCACGATTCTCAAGCGCGTCGACTACAAGACACTGCTGTTCTTTGTTGGACTGTTCGTTGTTGTCGGCGGTCTGGAACAGACCGGTGTACTTGAACAGATTGCCTACTTCATCAGTGCAATTTCCGGTGGTAATATTGTTTTAGTTATCGTCATTATTCTGTGGGTATCTGCTCTGGCAAGCGCGTTCGTCGACAACATTCCGTTCTCGGCAACGATGATTCCGGTCATCACCACACTCGCTTCGACACAGGGCATTCCGATCAATACTCTTGCCTGGACATTGAGTATCGGTACAGATATCGGCGGAAGCGCGACTCCGATTGGCGCGAGCGCCAACGTAGTCGGCACGGCTGTAGCGATGAAAAACGGTTATCCGATCGGATGGAAAAACTACTGCAAGTACGCTGTGCCTGCAACAGTCATCGTGCTGACGATTTCCACGATCATGATCCTGCTTCGCTACGTCGTCCTTGGAGGTTAAACCATGGAAACTCGACCCGATCAAATTATTGTTGCCATCGACCGCGAATTTGGCAGCGGCGGCAGAGAGATTGCCGATCTTCTCGGCGACTACTTCGGTCTGCCTGTATATGAAAAGAACATTCTCCAGAACCTCGGCATTCGCCGTCAGGAGGATGTAGAAGACTTGTACTACCGCGATGAAGCTCCTCGCTGGAAACTCGCATCCCGCACTGTACGCGGGCTGACCAACTCCAACGAAGCAGCGCTTGCCGCAATGGAATTCGATTTCCTGCGCAATATGGCAGCAGAAGGAAAATCCTTCATCGTTCTCGGTCACTGCGCCGAGGAAGTTCTTTCCGAATATCCAAACCTGATCGCTCTGTTTGTTTCGGCGGATGAAGAATTCAAGCTCCCCCGCATTATGAAAGAGCACAACATTACTCGCGAAGAAGCGGTGGCGAAGATGAAGCGTCACAACTACAAGCGCAAGACTTACCACAACAGCTATTGCGCTCATAAGTGGGGCGATTCGAGAAACTACGATATGTGCCTGCGCTCCGACAAGCTCGGATGCAAGGGAACTGCGGAATTTCTCGGACGATACATCAAGCAGCGCATGCGCGCGCTTGGCGATGCGCTCAACGGCACCGACGAAGCATCCAATTATACTCGCTGAACGTAAATGAAATTTTTGAATCCGGATTGTGTGCAGACATGATCCGGATTTTTTCTGCAGGCGCAAAAGACGCGAAGTTCACCCTGCGTTGTAAGATAGATACATCAACAAGCGACAACCTCATGCTGGAGAAACACGATGCAGAGAGTTTTCGAGAAAACGATTTAAGGAGTATTACTGTTTATGGATCTTACAAACCTTAAGGAAGTGTCCGTTCATCTTCCTTTTGACACCATCACCAACGCCCGTGACCTGGCGGGAATCGAAGCAGAGCAGGGCAAAGTCATCCGCGCTGAAAAACTGATTCGAAGCGCGAAGCTTTCCAAAGCAAGCGAACTCGATCGCCAGACGCTTTCGAATATGCATGTTACCGACATCGTCGATCTGCGCACAGAGTGGGAGCGCACGACAGAACCCGATCGTCATATTGAAGGCGCGAAGCATATTCCAAACCCCGTATTTGATGAGCGCGACTTGAAAAAAGCGGCAGGAAGCAACGAAAAACTCGTCGAAATGGCTGCACTGGACTCCCGCGCACTGATGAATGCGACCTATTCCAATATGGTCACTTCGCCGGATGCCATTCACGCATGGAAGAAATTCTTCCAGGTGCTTAAAGATGCTGAGGGCGGTGTTCTCTGGCACTGCACGCAGGGCAAAGACCGCACAGGCATGGCTGCTGCGCTGATTGAACATGCGCTTGGTGTGGATGAAGCGCTGATTCACGATGACTATCTGCAGACCAATCTGTATATGGATACACCGCAGGCTCACCGCGAGCGCATCATGGCTTCCAAACTGTTCAGCCATGACAAACCAATTGCCGATGAAGATATCTCCACCTATCTGTACGCGCATGATTCCTATTACGATGCCATGAACAAAGCGATTGAAGCGAACTATGGTTCATGGGATGCATATCTGCGCGAGGCGATCGGGTTGGAGGAAGCTGATTTTGATCTGCTTAAAGAGAAATATCTTGTTTAAAGATACATCGCGCTGCCCCGCCTTCGCTTCTACGTTCGGTCAACAGCATCCTGAACAGTCCTGGCAAAATGACTCGATTTTGAAGCGATCAGCTATGCAAGATCCTCTTAGATGAAATAACGTCCGATCTCACTATCTGCATGGACCTGCAAGTGGCGAAATCGAACGTCTATGTATTTTTTTCTCAGGTTTAAAAAGGATCAAAAATGTAGATTATAAAATCATTATAATGGTACAAAGTGGGCGGAAGAAACAGGAACAGAAACGATAAATTAGGCGGGTCTTTATCAGTTTTTTTCGAACCATACATGGGAATCGACTTTATCAAAAGC
>CAOKFJ010000284.1 GCA_948467695.1 uncultured Allobaculum sp.
AGAAAGTTCCTTTCGTTATGTATGTAAGTGTCGATATGGATTTAAGTGATTCAGTCCTGACTGTAGGTCGTGCCGGTTATTTTGCAAAGCGACGCTGCCATGAGTTTCGCTTGAAGAGTTCGGTGTCGATGGCGTTTGCGGTCATCGTCTTTTTTGAAGTCCAGAGCGGTGCGAGCAGATCATCAGCCAGACCATCTCCAGTGACGCGTTCGATGATGATTTCGGGCGAAAGCACTTCAAGCTGGTCGCAGACGATCGAAACATATTCATCAAGGCTGAGCAGTTCAAAGTTTTCGTTCTGCCACGCATCGCCCAGACGTGTGTGTTTAAGCAGATGAAGCATGTGGATCTTGATCGCATCGGGATGAAGTTCGTCTACGTATCGCGCGGTATCGATCATCATCTCTCTTGTTTCGCCTGGCAGTCCGTTGATGATGTGCAGGCAGCAAAGCAGTTCATACTTTTTGCACAGGGCAATGGCGCATTTGGCATCTTCTGCCGTATGCGCGAAATTCATCGCTCTGGCTGTTTTTTCATGCCGGCTTTGAAGACCGAATTCGACCCATACATCTTTTCGGTATTTTTCCTGCATTTCACTAAGCCATTTGGCGCATTCTTTTGAGAAGCAGTCAGTGCGTGTCGCAATCGCGATCGCGCTGACGTTCGTGTTTTCAAAAAAAGGTGTATAGATGCACTTTAGGGTGTCGAGCGGGGCATACGTGTTCGAAAAGGACTGAAAGTAGGCAATGCCCTGGCAGTCCGGCCATTTGTGCCTGGCGCGTTCAAGATTTGTTTCGTACTGAATCGAGAGGCTGCTTGAGCTTTCCAGAATGGTATCGCCGCTCCCCATTGCGGAACAGAAGGCGCATCCGCCAGTGCTTTTGGAACCATCGCGGTTGGGGCAGGTGAATCCGGCATTCAGAGGGATTTTGGCAATCTTTGATCCGTACCGCTTTTTTGAAGCGTACGAGAACGTGTGGTATCGCTTGTTTGTATCGGAATATTCAAAAGGATTGTCGAGGATCTGGTTCATGTCGGCTCCTTTCAGATCGATGATATGTTGAATCTGGTGCAGTTGAATCCGTCTTTGCAAAATCGAATGCCATCAATCACTCCATATGCATAGAAGAGTAGAGATAATCCCTCCATTCATGAGCTAACTGGAAAGGTGTTTCGTATCGATGGGTGCGAGGCAAAGACAATAGAAACAGTATACCTGTTGTGCGCATACAAAAAAATCTGTATCCCAGACAGCTGAGCAGCTGCTGTTCGGGATACAGATTTTTTTGGAAATAGATTCGTTTTTGTTTATGTCTGATGTATCGCAGATTGTCCGATACAGGATGCGGTTTACAGTGTGCGTCCAACGACTTTTGCGATTGCGCGCGCTTTATTGACGAGCTCGGCGTATTTATCGGGTTTAAGAGACTGCGCACCATCGCTCCATGCGTGTGCAGGATCTTCATGCACTTCAATGATCAGTCCGTCTGCTCCTGCGGCAATTGCGGCAAGAGCCTGCGCTTCGACAAGTTTCCAGTCGCCGGTCGCATGCGAGGGGTCGATGATGACGGGAAGGTGAGTGCGTTCTTTCAGGATGGGGATTACGGCAAGATCAAGGGTGTTGCGTGTGTATTTTTCGAATGTGCGGATACCGCGTTCGCAGAAGATGACGTTGGGGTTGCCCTCGGACATGATGTATTCGGCAGCCATGATCCATTCTTCGATGGTGTTGGCAAGTCCGCGTTTAAGCAGGACGGGTTTGTTTGTGCGTCCGACTGCTTTAAGCAGATCGAAGTTCTGCATGTTGCGCGCGCCGATCTGGATCACATCGACGTTTTCAACAAATTCATCGAGCTTATCAATGCTCATCAGTTCGGTGACGATGGGCAGTCCGGTTTTTTCTCTGGCATGAACAAGGGCCTGAATCCCTTCGCTACCCATACCCTGGAAGGAATAGGGGGATGTTCTGGGTTTGTACGCGCCTCCGCGAAGCATATCGGCGCCGGCTTCGAGAACTTTTCCGGCAGTGGAGCAGATCGCGCCATCGCCTTCAACGGCGCAGGGGCCGGCGATCATGACGATTTTCTGTCCGCCGATTTTAATGCCGTTGACATCGACAATGGTGTCTTCGGGATGGAACATACGGTTGGCCAGTTTATACGGCTGCGCGACGCGCTGCACATTGTAGACAATCGGGTTGGCAAGAAGGGAGCGCTCGTCGATCGAAGCGGTATCGCCGACCAGACCAAAAACGTCATAGTTTTCACCAACAATTTTGGTGATCGCAAGTCCGCGTTTCTCAAGATCGACAATCAGATCATTGACGGCTTCTTCCTGGGCTGTTTTTTTCAAAGTGATAATCATAGGTCTTAGCTCCTTTAACGTTTCTCTTACGCTCAATACGCAGCTGGCTACGATTTGAAAGGTGTTTCGTATGGTGTATAGAAGGGTAAAGCCAGATACGGCGATCTTTTGCGCATTCGCTATTGTCTTTGCATGAGGCAAGCGGATCGACGGCGTAAAAGTCTGAAAAATTATACAACCTGAGAAAGACAAACACTTCACAAGTAAGCTCATTTGTACAGAAGAAAGAAAATTCTTTCATGGAATGTACACTTCTTACATTGTTTTCAAACGCGTATCGCTTGCATGGCGAAAGTGGATTCTCTTCGGATTTCTTGCTGAAGAGATATTGAGATTTTTTTGGAAAAACAAAGTTGTGGCAGAGATTGAAAATTATGAAAGAAATGTGAAAGATGATCGAATCCTGTTCCATTCTGGTCAAAACACTTGAATTATTATGTATCCGAATTGGATGATCTAGATGGTCATTCTGTCCTGATTAGAAGATAAAACGTCCTC
>CAOKFJ010000285.1 GCA_948467695.1 uncultured Allobaculum sp.
AAATTTCTCGAATTTGAGAACCCGGAATTTGAACAGTGGAAAGCGCCATCGAAAAACTATCCCGGAAAAATCGGGGTGCTGCAGGCATCCACCAACACCCTGACTGGGCGAGTGGATATTGCCATGGTGCCTTCTCTGGCTTCCAAAAAAGATCTGGAAAAAATCGTCGCGCCATATGGTCTTGTTCTTGTCGATGAATGCCATCACGCCGGATCGGCGACCAATCAGGCGGTTCTTGACGCGCTTGCATCCCGCTATGTATATGGATTCAGCGCAACGCCCAACAGAACCGATGGCAAATCGAAAAGCATGTACTGGCAGCTTGGCGAGATCGCTGCTTCGTTCACATCGAAAGAGCAGATGGAAGCGCAGTCGTTTGATCGTCTGGTCTGCCCGCGCCTGACACCTTTCGCGCCAAGCGATCCGGATTCAACCGACTTTCTGCGCATCTGTCAGGAAGCTGCAAATCACCCTATGCGAAACGAGATGATCATCGCGGATGCGAAAGAAGCGCTTGCCAACGGACGCACAGTGCTGGTGCTTACACGATTTGTCGAACACGCTCACCTTCTTGCGCGCGCGCTTGAAAATGATAAAGAGATCGAACTGTTTATTTACGCCGGAGATCCGGTGCAGAAACTCGAAAACACCCGCAGACTCAAATCATTGTCGCATCCCGCGGCTGCTGGAAAGAAAGTCGTACTTGTGGGAACTTATGCAAGTATCAGCGAGGGTTTTGACTACCCGGCGCTCGATACGCTTATGCTTGCTTTGCCGGTGCGCTCGCAGATTATGATTTCCCAGTCGATCGGACGAATTCATCGTCAGATCGATTCCAAGGAACTTGCCATTGTCTATGACTATGCGGATGTGCAGTCGGGCATGCTTGAACGCATGTACAGAGACCGCCTGGCGGAATATCTCAAACAGGGATACCGTATTGGCACCGCTCTTTCGAGTGATGAGGGCGCATCAATGGCGACTGGCGGAGAGATTTATGGCGGAAGCGATTATCTTGCGGACTGTCAGGCGGATCTGCAGATGGCGCGAAGCAAGATCGCCATGTGCACCCGTCAAATCGAAGACGAGCAGGCGCAGCGTCTGCTCAGCAGTTTTGCTCCGGCAATCGCTCGAGGTGTTCGCGCGGATGTGTTTGTCGAAGAAATCAGCGAACCTCTGCAAAGACGCTTTGCTCAGGCGCGTGTCCATGTGCATCTTCATCCGCGAATCACGGCTCCATGTCTGATTCTCGATCAGGAACTCATATGGTACGGAAATGTCTTTTCCAAAGCGGCGGATGCAGGCGGAATGCTTCGCATTCGTTCAAAACGCGACGCGCGCGAACTGCTTGAAGTGCGCCGCAAAGAAGAAATCCGCCTTTTAACCCGGAAAGCGCAGTGGAACTGATTGTCCATGCACAGTACCGCTCCTGTTTTCTAACACGTCATTTCGATCTATACGAAAAACCGCTTCAGTGCTCTGTCCATGACAGAACGCCGAAGCGGTTTTGGTTTATAAAACAGGAGCGGTGTCGAGTGAATCTTGAAGCGGAAACGGGAAGAACTGGGTTACTGTTTTAAACCGTACCAGCCGACGCCTTCGCCTCTCCAGCCGATTTTGACAAGATAATCGTTTTCCGCCTTGTTGATGGTGTAGTTGTGACTTCCGGCTTTTGCGTTGGGGTTGTACTGGCGGTACAGCGGTACGCCCTGAGCGTCATCGGAATACCAGCCGATGCCCTCGTAATTCCAGCCGCATCGAACAAGGTAGTCTTTTTCCGCGGCGTTCATCGTGTAGTGATGATCGCCGGCGTTCTTGTTGTAAAGGCGGTATACCGGTGTGTTCGATATGCTCGGAGCCGTCCAGCCGGTACCTTCGTATTTCCAGCCGATTTTAGCGAGATAGTCTTTTTCGCTGGTGTTGGCGGTGTAGAAATGTTCGCCCGAGTTGGGGTTGTAGAGACGGTGCATGATTTCGGACGAGCTGCCCATGTTTGTGATGTTTTTTGGATGGAGTACATGCATCGTGCACTGACCGTTCGAATCCGTAGAGGTCCAGCGGATCGTGCCATCCGGGAATTGTACGGGTGTGCACGTCGAAAGATGCATCCGCAAAGAAACTGTGTCGGTGATTTTGTTTCCATCCTCGTCAATGCCGACAGCTTTTACGATCGTTGAATACCCGCGGACCTCTTCCCAAAGCATCACAAATGTATCATTGTTCGCTTTGGCAAGCTGAACGGTATGAATGTTCACGCCATCGTTTTTCGCGTAGTTAGTCAGCCAGACTTTGCGCGGACTGCCCATTGTTTTCGATGTGATGGCGACAAATACATTTTCCTGCGCAGAGGGATTATTTCCGCTTTCTCCTTGAGCTGCTCCCGCAAACAGGCAGTTGCTGCTGGAGATTTCAAAACCGCCAGGATAGACACCGGTATAGTTTTCGCCTCTTTCTCCGGCAATCGGAAAGACTTCGCATCTGCCGGAAAGCTTGTTGATCGATCCATTCACAGGTGCCTTGGTCACGACAAGCGCGCGCGGATTGGCATCGCTGTGATCGGCGCGGAAGATATCTTTTCCATCGGTTCGAACGTACTCGTTGAACGAGTGAGATACAAAACCGGTCGAAGACAAATTGACGTCGGTGTTTTTTTCAAGAACTTTAAGGGAGTTCGCGTCAAACGAAAACGACATGTTGGACTGGTGGTTTAAGCCATCCTCTGATTTGTACATTTCGTGGCAGGTGTGCAGGATCAGCTTGTTCCCAGCCTGGCACAGATCGGCAGCCCCGGCGTCAAAGGGAATCGTGGTATTGATATCGCTGATGGAGCGCGAGGCGGCTTCTTTCCAGTCTTTGGT
>CAOKFJ010000286.1 GCA_948467695.1 uncultured Allobaculum sp.
GACCATAACGATGAATCACGATATTTCCTTTGATTTCGAAACCCGATCCGTAACGCTCAACAGCGGGTATGAAATGCCGATCTACGGCATCGGCACGTACAGCTTGCAGGGCGATACGTGCGTGGATGCGCTCAAAACCGCCCTTCGTGAGGGCGTTCGCCTGATCGACACCGCGTATATGTATCACAACGAAGAAAGCGTTGGAAAAGCCGTACGCGAATGCGGCATTCCCCGCGAAGAAATCTTTGTCACCACCAAACTGTATCCCAATCAGTTTTCCGATCCCGAAACTGCCATTGAACAGGCGCTCGAAAAACTCGATATCGGCTACATCGATCTGATGCTTCTTCACCATCCTGGCGAAAACGATCTCAAAGCATATAAAGCTTTGGAAAAAGCCGTAGAAGAGGGAAAGATCCGCTCGATCGGACTGTCGAACTGGTACATCGAAGAACTCACCGAATTTCTGCCGCAGATCAGCATCATGCCCGCTCTCGTGCAAAACGAGATTCATCCCTACTATCAGGAAAACGAAGTCATTCCCTTCATACAAAGTAAAGGCATCGTTGTGCAGGGATGGTATCCGCTTGGCGGAAGAGGCCATCAAAAAGAACTGCTTTCGGATACGGTATTGGAAGAGATCGCCGCAGCGCATAACAAATCCGTCGCGCAGGTGATTCTTCGCTGGAACCTGCAGAAAGGCGTTGTCGTTATTCCCGGCTCAAGCAACCCCGATCACATACGCGAAAACACCGAACTTTTCGATTTCGAACTGACGGATGAAGAGATGGACAGAATCAACGCGCTTGAGCGCTTTGAAAAGCACGACTGGTATTAAGCCACTTTGTCTAGGCAGAGACTTTGTCTATCCAGAGTCATTCTCATTTGCACGACATTTGCACAAGTTCAAAAAGCAGCACGAAAAAACGGGATTCCACGTGAAATCCCGTTTTTTCGTATATTCATGATTTTAATCGCCGAGTCGATCTGAGCTCATTTTGACTTACGCCGACTTTCTGCGCAGAACCGGAAGAATCTTTTCTTCGATCCAGGGACGTCCCTCGACAAGAAGAATCGCCGCGAAGATCAGCAGACCGCCGGTAATCATTGCCGGCGAGGGAACGTTGTGCAGAATCAGGAAGCTGAACACATTGGCCCATAAACTTTCTGTTCCCATCAAAATCGAAGCCGCGGCGCAGGAGGTGTATTTCTGCGCGGTTGTCTGCAGCAGATAGCACAGGAATGTAGAGAGGAAAATGGTATAGAGAATCGAGACAACCGCTGAACTCGAAAACGCGGTCGGCCACTGTCCGGGCAGTCCGAAAGGAATTGCCAGAAGCGCAGCAACGCTTAGCTGAACAGCATTGAGAATCCAGATGGAAATGCTCTCGGAACGTCCAAGCGAGACAATCTGCGCGGCAAAGAAGAACGAGCAGCCAAGCGAGAGAATATCTCCCCAGCCAAACGCGAACGTTCCCGAAGAAAACGAAAGAAACGCAATGCCCAGCGTGCACACAAGCGCCGCTAAAAGAACGATGCCATCAGGTTTCTGTTTCCATACCGCCCATGCAAGGAAAGGCACGATGACGACATTGACGGATGTCAGAAACGCGTTCATGCCTGGATCCGTCATCGTGATGCCGAATGTCTGAAGGGCGAAGGCCGCATAGAGGAAGATGCCGGAAACCGTTCCGGTTTTAAGCGCTTCTTTTGTGATTCGATCTTTGTGAAGCCACACGGGAATCCACGCAAGCAGCGCAGCGCCGCCAAAGCGGACAAGAAGCATCTGCAAAGGGGTAAACGTGTCAAGCGCGGCATCGGTCGCGATGAATCCGCCGCCCCAGATAATGCCGATGAGTATGCACAATAAATTCGCAGTTCGTTTATTCATGTACTCTCCTATTTCTTTTATATCTTTCTTGAAATTTGTCTTCTGGATTGCTTTGCGCAATCGAATGCGATGATTCTGCGCGCCGCACTGGCCCTGATCCGTCGTGAACAAGGCCTGCATCGCGCTATGCAAGCAATCCGTTTTATTGAATCATCTTGTCCGAAAAAATGCATGGCTTCCCTGTCGCATACACATAAAAAAATCTCTCTTCTCATGGAAAAGAGAGATTTTTCAACTGTTTTCACGTTACTCTGCTGTTACAAATTCTACACCTGCAGCGCAAAGCGCGATGCAGTCACTTTAGGCAGGGACAGCGCCGTATAGTTTGGAAACAGCGTGTTCTGAGCGCTGTTTTCTTCAATTCGCGCATAGGTGCGAATCTGCAGCGGACGGACATCTTCTTCATACAGCGCGTCAGCCTGTTCCTGGCTGATCATTTTGTTGCGGACCATCGCGTCGAGAACAAGCTTCTGCTTGCGCTTGGCGGCATCGAAGTTTGTGATGGGGTTGAACGCTTCAGGCGCCTGCGGTATGCCCGCAAGCAGAATTGCTTCGGCATCGGTCAGCTGATCGGGCGTGACGCCATAGTAGCCCATGGACGCGGCGGAAATGCCGTGGAAGTTGTTTCCGTAATTGATGATGTTGACGTACAGCGACATGATCTCTTCTTTGGTGCAAAGCTTGTCAAGACGTGTCGCTAGCACGATTTCGCCGGCTTTCCAGACTGCGCTGCCTTCGTATTGTCCATACAGGTTTTTGACCGTCTGCATATCGATGGTCGATCCGCCCGATTTGGGGATGAAGGGGACAAACTGAGACGCTGTCGCGCGAAGCAGCGCTTTTACATCCACCGCATCGTGCTTGTAGAAGCGGGCGTCTTCAATGGCGATCGTCGCCTGATAGAGCGTGGGATTTACGTATTCATAGGGCACGTAGTCCGCTTTGGTTTCCACCTGTTC
>CAOKFJ010000287.1 GCA_948467695.1 uncultured Allobaculum sp.
AGCTGTACAAACAGCTTCTGATGATTTCCGGCTTCGAGCGCTACTATCAGTTTGCCCGCTGCTTCCGCGACGAAGACCTGCGCGCAGACCGTCAGACCGACTTTACCCAGCTCGATATCGAAACATCCTTCCTCGATGAAAACCAGATTCTGACCTTCACCGAAGAAATGCTCAAAAAGCTGATGAAAGATGTCAAAGGCATCGACATCCCGACACCGTTCGAACGCATGACATGGAAAGATGCCATGAACCGCTACGGTATCGACAAACCGGACAACCGTTTCGGCTATGAACTTCAGGATTTCTCTGAAGTGTTCAAAGACACAGAATTCGTTCCCTTCCACAACGCGCTCTCCAACGGCGGCGTAATCAAAGGCATCGTAATCGATGACTTCCAGCCTTCCAACAAGGAAATCAAGCGCCTGACCAGCGAAGCACGCAAAAACGGCGCCAGCGGTCTGGTTGTTCTCAAATACAAAGACGGCGCATTCTCCGGTTCCGCTGTAAAATCCCTTACTGAAGCTGAACTGGAAGCCCTCAAAACTGCCGGCAAAGTGAACGATGGCGACAGCGTTCTGCTTGTCAGCGATCCCTGGCTCAAAGCCTGCACCTCTCTTGGCGCTCTGCGAAACGACATCGCTTCTCAGAAAGGTCTCAAGAAAAAAGACGAATTCTCCTTCCTCTGGGTTGTCGACTTCCCGATGTTCGAGTGGAGCGAGACAGAAAACCGCTGGGTGTCCCAGCATCATCCGTTCACAATGCCCAAACGCGAGGATATCCCTCTGCTTGACACCAATCCGGGCGAAGTGAAAACCAACGCCTACGACTGTGTGCTTAACGGCTACGAACTGGGCGGCGGTTCCCTGCGTATTTACGAACAGGAACTCCAGGACAAAATCTTTGAAGTTCTCGGTTTCACGCCTGAACAGACACAGGAAAAATTCGGTTTCTTCATCGATGCCTTCCAGTACGGCACACCTCCCCACGGCGGTCTCGCGTTCGGTCTCGACCGTATCGCCATGCTTCTGACCGGATCCGATTCCATCCGCGACGTCATCGCCTTCCCGAAAAACGCCGCTGCCCGCGATCCGATGTCCGACGCGCCCAACACTGTCGATGAGGTTCAGCTTGACGAACTCGCTCTTGCCGTCAACGTCAAAGCGGAAGACCGTGCTCTGCTCAAGCAGATCCATAACGGTATGATCCCCGTTACCCTCAGCGACGGAAGCACCATCGAAGTTTCCCTTGACGAAATCCGCGAGTGGAAAGAAGCTAAATAGCATTCGCTGACAGAAACTTTTAAAACAATTGATCCCGGGTACAGACTTCTGTGCCCGGGATTTTTCATAGTCTCATACTCCGAAAAAGAGCGTTCAAAGCATAAAGAAAGTCCGCAGTCAGTTCCATCTGCATGGATGACTGCGGACAAGTGTGATGAATCGAATGGCTTACTCCGGTTTTGCGGCGCCTTTTGGCGAGTAGCCGTAGTAGTCTTTCATGAACTGTTCTTTGTATTCTTCAAAGCGTCCTTCAAGAATTGCCTGACGGATTTCCTCTGTCAGACGAATGGTGAAGCGGAGATTGTGAATACTTGCCAGTGTGAAGTATTTTTCATGATCCTTCATCTCGGGACTTTTGAGCAGCGCGCGAAGCTCGTCGCGTGTATAGCCTGCCTGGCACACAGGACAGTCGCAGTTTGGATCAAGAGGCAGCTGGCTTCCGGCAAACTTCTCGATGTTGATATAGCCGTATTTGGTGTAGATGCGTCCATGACGCGCTTCTCGTGTGGGCGCGACACAGTCGAATGTATCGGCGCCGTTTTCCGATCCGATCAGGATATCGTCCGGGCGCGAAAGACCGAGCAGATGACGCGGCTTGTCTTCAGGCAGTTCCTCGTTGCACCATGTGAGAATCTTGTCCAGATCGCTTTTAAGGAACGCGCCTCCAAGACCATAGCCGTCAAAATCCATGGCGCCAAGTTTCTTCGCGGTCGAGCGGCGCAGATCTTCCCAGCGTCCGCCCTGCAGAACGCCATAGAGCGACTGACGGTATCCCAGATCGTCGCGGTGCTCTTTGTGCACATCCAGGCTGATCTGCGCCCAGCGTTCCGTTCTTTCCAGCGCTTCTTTGTTGTATTCATAGGTGTCGGCAAGCGAAGTCAGCTCGTCAAACGCCATATGGATATCCGCGCCGATGCGGCACTGAATCTCCATTGATTCTTTCGGACCGATGAAATCGTCCTGATCGGTGAACGGGTCATGGAAATGAATGCCATCTTCGGTAACGATCGCCAGACGGTCTTTTTTCGGCGCGTTGACGACTTCTTTTTCGCGATCCATGCTCACGACTTTGCCGATGCCGCTTCCAAGCGACATAACCTGAAATCCGCCAGAGTCGGTCAGCGTAGGACCGTTCCAGCCGGACCATTTCGCCAGACCGCCCTCTTTGGCAATTTCCGGCGAGAGGTTGCGCAGGTGGTAGCCGTTGGAAAGCATCGCCTGCGCCGTGATGGATTTGAGTTCTTCCCTCGATACAAAACGTACTTCGCCATGCGTTCCCACGCACATAAACGCGGGAGTATTGATATCGCCATGCGGCGTGTGAATGATGCCCGCGCGCCCAAGATGTCCGGGGATGCGTTCGAGAATTTCGAAAGACAGTCCCTGAAGTTCGGGTTGATCTTCGTGCCGGCATGCGCAGCACGTGCAGTGTTCATTGTTGTGATCCATTCTTTTGTCTCCTTGTTCAACTGTTCAAAAAGGCATATCGCTATGCAGACCGGCTGCTTTCATACAGCCGGTCTGTTTTTTCTGATTTTGTTTTGCGCACGACATGTCCGCATTCATCT
>CAOKFJ010000288.1 GCA_948467695.1 uncultured Allobaculum sp.
GGAACGCGTTCGTCAAAGAACTTCTTGCCGTATTCCTGGTTGGCGCGTGTATAGGCGTTGAGCGCGTCGACCCATTCATCGCCTTTTTCATAAGCAGCCTGGCATGCGGTCAGCCCAAGCACATTGGGTTCTCCCATACCGCAGCGATCCATCATTTTCTCGATCGCTTCACGTTTTGCGGGATCAGGGATGAACAGATTGGAGGTCTGCAGTCCGGGCATATTGAACGTTTTGGATGGCGCGGTGCAGAGCACAAGCAGATCCTGGATTTCGGGATCGGCGGCAAGCATATTGGTGTGTTTCTTTTCGGGGTCAAAGTCCATATGGATTTCATCGCTGACAAGAATCACATTATACTTGCGGCACAGCGCGCAGACACGCTGCAGGTCTTCTTTCGCCCAGATGTTTCCGGTCGGGTTATGCGGCGAGCAGAAAATGAGCATCTTCACGTCATGCGCTTTGAGCGTCTCT
The DNA here is from genome assembly GCA_948467695.1 of uncultured Allobaculum sp. Lineage (GTDB taxonomy): Bacteria > Bacillota_I > Bacilli_A > Erysipelotrichales > Erysipelotrichaceae > Allobaculum. Next base: position 472 of record CAOKFJ010000288.1, read on the forward strand.
TCCATGTGATCAAAGTTGATGGAGTATTTGCCGTTTTCTTCAATCAGGGGAGACTGCACGAGCGTGCGTCCGAGATCTTTTACGCAGGCGTGGAAGGGATGATAGACCGGCGGAAGAATCAGAATTTCATCATTCTCTTTGGTCAGTGCCTGAATAATGATTTTCAAGCCGGGAACGATGCCAGGGCAAGTAACGAGCCAGTCGGCATCAAGTTCAACGTGATGACGGCGTTTCATCCAGCCAAGCACCGCCTCAACATATTCATCCCACGGAGAAGTGTAGCCAAACACGCCAAACTGCGCTCTTTCCACAAGCGCGTTTCGAACGCATTCAGGCGTTGCGAAATCCATGTCCGCAATCCACATCGGAAGAATGGAATCATCCTGTTCGAGAATGCCGGCATGGTACTTGAGTGAATGATCGTGAGAGCGATCGGCGCCCTGATCAAACGAATTGAAATTCATGATAATAAAACCCTTTCTTTTTTCTTCGCGTGCCTGAACGACACGCTTCTGTGGCAGGACAAGTTTAAGTCGAGCCAGGAAAATCCGGCTGGCAGCATGTCCGGCTCAATACAATTGCGCCTATGAGCGCTTTGCGCATTGCGCAAGAAAAGCCCGACGGAAAATGCTTCGCCCGCTTTCCGTCAAGGCGTTTAAGCATAGAGCACGTGAGCATCGCTTTGAAAAAGCGTGCTTTGCGTGTGATGAAAGATTTGAATGTGCATCGCCAAAAAGCTAGCGTGCGCTGCGTTTTCGAAAGTATTGCGGATCTTCAATCAGAGCGCAGCTCAGATCGTCGTTAGACGATACAGTTTCCAGAAGCTTTTCCAGCCATTTGCGGCGATGTCTTTCTCTAACCGCGGAAATGGAATAGAACAGACGCAGCGATGGAACTTCGCAATGCAGGCGGATGCCGTTCCAGTAGCAAAGCGAATCAAAAACGCCATCGGTAGCGACCAGAATGCGGCTTACCGGAATGGGACTGTCCTGCATCGAAGAGAAAAACTTCCATTCGCTTGCGGTGCTGAGCGGATGAACCATGGACGTGGTCTTGATCTCGGTAATCATGGCTGCAATCGATCCGTCGCATCTTTCGCAAAGAATCCCGCCATCTCCCGCGATTCCCGCCCAGAAGCGTCCTTTACGATATACAACGACAATCATCGTTGTCAGACAGTCGCCGAATGGAATTCCTTTGCGTTCGAGTTCCCTTTCAAGCGCCTTGTTGACATGATCGAAAAGATTCTGAACGAGGCTGAACATTTCCTTGTCTGTCGTATGCCTCTGGACATGTTCCTGAAGATAGCGGCCTGTTTCTTTGACGCAGAATCTCGATGCGATTTCGCTTCTGGAAAAGGTCATGTCGGACTTGAGCGATACGCCGTCGCAGACAACGGCGACGACCGCGCCTTTCAGTCTGTAAACAGCCGCGGCATCCTGATTGGGAATGCCGTAGGTTTTGTGAAGACGTCCCTGCAGGCTGGTACATTGAGCAATCATAATCTTTCCCCCTATCCACTATAGCTAAAAATTCTATGTGTGGAATGCATCTTATGGTTTATGCTTCGTTTTTGTCCATGATTCGAATACTTCGCGCAATGATCATGGAGTAATTGAACTTGAGTTCTATTTTATAACGAACCCGTCTCGAAAAAAAAGGACGCGATAGCGTCCTTTGTATGGTTTGTTCAACCTTATCCTTTGATCGAAACAGTTTTTCCGTCCGGTCCCGGTGTGTTTTTGAGATATTCGATAATCTCTGCTTTCGCATCCGCTTTGCACGGTTTGCATTTCCAGGAATCGGTATCGCCTTCCACCATGGCTTCCGCGAAGCCGCTGCAGCCGGGATAGCCGCAGCCGCCGCAGTTGTAGCCGGGAAGATGAGCGGTAACGTATTCGACACGGGTATCGGGTTCAACATGGAAAACTTTGGCAGCTATGCCAAGTCCGATGCCCAGCAGAGCACCGAGAACAAGCATCATCAGAATTGCCTGTACCATTGTATGACCTCAACTTTCTTCATGAGGATGGTTGGGGCACGAGTAGTCCTTGCACCCCGAACAATCCGGTGTCAGATTTTCGCACCCTTCCGGTTTGGGAGTGTGCTTGTTTTTAATAAAGAGAAAAACGTACAGTCCAAACAGTCCTCCGAAAAAGAGGATCGCAAGGATCAGACTGCGAACATCCATTTAGATGATGCCTGCCAGTCCGGAGAAAGCCATGGCCATCAGACCGGCTACGATCAGCGCAACGGGGTTTCCTGTAAAGCATGCCGGAACATCAGCGGTATCGAGACGTTCGCGGATGCAGGAGAAGATGTACAGAACCAGAGCGAAACCAAGCGGTGTGCCGATGGTGTACACGAGCA
>CAOKFJ010000289.1 GCA_948467695.1 uncultured Allobaculum sp.
TTTCTATCAGCCTGGATTTGGACTCTATGCGGCTGAAGGTGATTCGTATGGTTGTAACGGCCATCCGCAAAAGAGGGATGAGCGTTTTCGGACAGAAGAAGCATGCCTTTCAAACGGTGAACAAAACGCAAGAAGCGCATCACGTTCAGTCGAAAAAGCATGCCAAAATCCGGATTCGCATCCGGATTCTGGTGCGGGAGCCAGTCCCGTTTGATTCGATTCGATTAAAGCTCTTCGGCAAAGCCTTTCTGCAGCTTGTCGAATACCCATGTTCCAAACACCGTTAAAACGATGCCAAGCAGGGTGACGATGCCAAGGGCGATCCAGCTCGGTCCTGTGCCGTCCATCATGATGGCGCGGCAGGCGTTGACAATCATTGTCAGCGGGTTGAGACGTATGAGTGTACCGAGAAGTCCTGCGCCGTTGAACATGCTCAGCGAGTAGACGATCGGCGTGCCGTAGAACATCAGGTTCAGTACGAACTGAATGATGCTCGATACATCCTGCACGTATACGTTGACAGCAGCCAGGATAAGACCGATGCCGTAGCAGAGCAGGGCTTCAATCAGTCCGATCAGCGGAATCCAGATGATGTGCCATGTCAGCGGGATCTGGTAGACCACGCAGAAGATCAGCATAATCGGAATGGAGATGAAGAAGTTGATCAGACCGGAGAGAATTTGAGAGAGGACAAGAATCTTACGCGGAAAGTAGACCTTCTTGACGACACCCTCGTTGGCTTTGATGCATCCCGTCGCGCCGGTGATGCTTGCCTGGAAGAAGTTCCAGGGGAAGATACCGGTGATCAGGTAAACCAGAAAGTTCGGCATGCCGCCGCGCATCAGGTACGGGAATACAAGATAGTAAACGAAGACCTGGAGAAGGGGAGTAAGAAATGTCCAGAGAACACCCAGAAAAGAACCCTTGTATCGGCCGCGGATATCTTTTCGGACATTCGTTTTCAACAGTTCACGATATTCGTAGAATTCGCGAATGGATTTCATGTCGTTCCTCCTTGAAACCAGCAGGCATGCTTGCCGGAAAACTCCGGAAATGCAGTCCCGCTTTCCCTATTATAAAAGAAATCCGAAATATCGGTTGCTTTTCATACCAAAAGGAAAAACGAAACATCAGCCTGTTGCATCCGGTTCATTAAAACAGAAAAAAGAGCGAAACAAAAGGGCTGCTGTTCATAGACAGCAGCCCTTTAAGTCAACGCTTTTATATGTAATCGTTTACTGTTCGACAAATGGAATTAGTTTTCTTCCGGAGCGTCGTACATATGGGAAATTTCGTGAACGCGTTCGGAATATTTGGATTCGTCAGCGAATTTCATCGGATCTTCGTTGGCGTACTTTTTAACCTGTGCAGATGTCTTGGCGATCGGAGCGAGAGTTCCGGCACCGGCAACGCATCCGCCCGGGCAGGCCATGCCTTCGAGCAGGTAGCCGTTGAGACGTCCGGCTTTTGCCATCATCAGCATTGTACGGCAGTTTTTAAGACCTTCGGCAGCCTGAACCTTAACGGTTGTGCCGGGGTGGTTTTTCTCGATGAGGCTCTTAACGGCTTTTGCAACACCGCCGGAAACAGCGAATTCGCGTCCGGCTGCAGTGCCTTCGTCGAAGGTAACGTCTGCAGTGGAAATCTGCGGCAGGTCGATGCCTTTGGCAACGAACATACCCATAACTTCTTCGAATGTCATAACGAAGTCAACGTCGGAACGAACGGAACGGCGGGAAGCTTCGAGTTTCTTCGCGGCGCAGGGTCCGATGAAGCAGACTTTAGCGTTCGGACGGTCTTTTTTGATCATGCGTGCAGTCAGAACCATCGGTGTAAGAGCCATGGAGATGTAGTCCTTGAACTGCGGGAATTCTTTTTTCGCCATTACGGACCATGCAGGGCAGCAGCTTGTTGCCATGAACGGCTGTTTTTCAGGCACTTTGCTCAGGAAGTCTTCAGCTTCTTCAACGGTGCACAGGTCAGCGCCGATCGCAACTTCAACAACATCCGCAAAGCCGGCTTCTTTAAGAGCGGCGATGACTTTTTCGGGAGTTACGGTAGGACCGAACTGTCCAACGAAAGCAGGAGCTACAGCAGCGATAACGTCGTCGCCCTGTTTCATCGCTTTGATGCACTGGAAGATCTGGCCTTTGTCAACGATAGCGCCAAACGGGCAGTTAACAAGGCACTGACCGCAGGATACGCATTTGTCGTAGTCGATTTTTGCTTTTCCGTCTTCATCGCTGTGGATGGCGTTCATGCCGCAGCTTGCAGCGCAGGGACGCTCAACTTTGATGATTGCGTGGTAGGGGCATGCTTCCATGCACTTGCCGCATTTCACGCAGAGATCCTGATCGATTTCGGAGTGGCCGTTTACCATGTGAACGGCTTTTTTCGGGCACACTTCAACGCACTGGTGGGAAAGGCAGCCCTGGCATCCGTTGGTTACCATGACTTTCTTTTCCGGGCAGCCGTGGCATGCGAAGGAAATGATGTTTACGAGAGGCTGGTCATAGAATTTCTCTGCAACTGCGCTCTCTTCCACACCGTCGCTGATCGCGCCGGCTGTGGTGATGTCGCGAACGGGAAGTCCCATTCCAAGACGAAGACGTTCGCCGATGATGGCGCGTTCCAGGAATACGGAATCGCGGTATTTCGCCTGTTTTCCCTGGATGATTTCATATGGAATAGCCTCCATGCGTTCTTTGTAGTCCACGTTGTCGCTGTAGGCCATATCTGCGATCGCCGCAAACACTTTACGGCGAATATCTGTAACTGAGTTATATACACCTCTCATAATTCAATGCTCTTTCCTTTCTTATTGTCTGTAAGCT
>CAOKFJ010000290.1 GCA_948467695.1 uncultured Allobaculum sp.
AGATTCATGGCCAGTCGAGCGATGAACTTGTGTTTTCGACCACGCGAAAATCCGTTTCGCATTCGCGCACATTCCCTTCGGATCTGTATTCGATCGAAGATCTGCAGACGCAGTGTCAGATCCTCTGCCGTGAACTGGCAGCGACAATGCAGAAGCATCATAAAAAAGGCGCGCAGGTCTCGCTTGTGCTGCGAGATCCATCCTTCCAGAACAAAGTGCGCAGCACCAGACTGAGAGACTACACAAATGATCCCGTCATTATCAGCGAAGCCGTAAGCGGTCTGCTCTACAAGGAATTTGAACCGGGTGGATATCGACATATCGGCATCTCGGTCGGCTCTTTGCAGGATGAAGACAAGATCGTCATGCAGCCGACGCTTTTCGATCTGCCTAAGCGCGTGGAAACCGATGTGCTCTCCAGCCTGAACCGGCAGCTCGAAAGCGGAAAACTGATGACGCTTGGCGATCTGATGAAGAAAAAGCAGGCGGAAAACAGCTCTTTGCCGTCCGATCATTCCAGAAACGATGAGGACGAAGAGAGCGGGGAGAATCGAAAATGAGCCCGCTGACAAATAAGGCGCGCGCATCCGAAAAACGCGAATCGGCTCTTGACGAGCTTCTCGCCAAGGCTGATTCTGCGCTTTGCGATGAACTCGACGATCTGTCGAAGCTTCGTCTGGACTATTTCATTGATCCTTCGATTTCGATTGTTCAGCATAAAAAACAGTTCTGCATCAACAGCGACAGCGCCGCTCTGGCGCTGTTTATTGAAAACGGAATGGCGATCCGAAACAGACGCGTACTCGAGATCGGCCCCAACAACGGTGCGCTTATGGTCTATCTAGACCGTCTTGAACCGGCGTATCTTTGCGGAATCGAACTCCAGAAGCAGCCTGCAGCGCTTGCCAGGCTCAATCTTTCGCTTTTTGCCAGATCGCCGCATTCCGTACTTACCGGCTCCGCCATAGATACAGACGCCGGTGAAGATACGTATGACGTCGTGCTGTGCAATCCGCCGTATTTCGAACTGCCTAAAGACAGAGAGGTGGAGGATCTCAGCTCAAAAGAACTGGCGCGCTTTGAAACCGAGCTTGATCCAGCGCAGATGATTGCCTGCGCCAGCCGTCATCTCAAATCGAATGGACGCTTCTGTTTTGTTCACCGTCCTGACCGTCTGGCGGAAATACTTTCCGAACTGGAAAAGGCGTCTTTTGCGCCGTACCGAGTGCAGATTGCCTATGATGCAAGAAGCGCCAAAGCATGCGCCCTGCTTGTTGAAGCCATCAAGGAGGGGACATGCGCTGTGCGTTTTGAAGCGCCGATGTGGTATGACGGCAGTCCGCATCCAAAAACGGGACTGACGCCTATGGAGCTGTACCGGTGACGTTTGAACAGGCGCTTCGCGGCTATATTGCCTATATCGCCAATGCCAGATCGCTTTCCAAAGCGACCATGCAGGCGCAGAAAGCCGATCTGCACATTTTTGATGAATTGTGCCGCCAGGAAAACTGCGATTTCTATACAATCGATCCGCCGACGCTTCAACGACTTGTCGATTCACTCTCGCAAAGCTATGAGCCATCCTCGCTGGCAAGACTATGCAGCACACTGCGCTCTTTTTATGAATATCTGTCCATTCAGTACCAGACAGGCAATCCGGCACAGACGCTTAAGGCGCCTAGGTCTGTACGCCATCTGCCGGCATGGATCGCCTCTGACGAGATGGATGCGATGCTTGCGCGGTTTGGAAATGACGACAAAGGCATACTTGACAAGACGATTATCATGACATTGTATTCAAGCGGTCTTCGCGTCAGCGAACTGTGCGCGCTTGAAGAGCGAAATGTCCGTCTGGATCAGGGAACCATACGTGTTGTCGGCAAAGGCAGCAAAGAGCGCATCGTGCCGCTCAACGACATCTGCATTGAACAGATGAAACTCTATGCCTCGCGCGTGCGCCAGCCCGATGCGAGCGCAAGGAAATTCTTTTTTGTCAGCGCAAAAGGAAAGCCGCTCAACAGACAGTATGTCTACCGTCTGTCTAAAGCGTGCGCACTGGCGAACAATCTTTCGCCTGACGTTTCACCGCACACGTTTCGCCATTCATATGCGACAAGGCTGATCGAGCATGACGCAGATCTTCGCTCGGTGCAGGAACTTCTTGGACACAGCGACATATCCACCACGCAGATCTACACCCATGTCGATGTCAGCCGCCTCAAAAACGTCTACGACAGCGCTCTGCCTGATCCCTTTGGCGCATTGGCACACAGGAATAAGGATGACGATGAGAGTTGAGCATATTCCAAAAGGCGAATTGAGCCTCGCATCGACATGCAAAAGCGCAATCGAGAGACAATAGCACGAAAAAGTGGCAAAATTTCATCGTGCGCATTCAGCCTGATTCCGTACTAGAAAGCTTAGAATGCACGATTTGAAATTCACTTGTATAACATCAATACTTGCACAAGCAGCGTGATGCTGCAGAAAGGAAAATATCATGAGTTGTGAAGGATGCCCCAACGCGGGAAACTGCAAAAAAGATCCGCAGAGCTGCGGACTTCAGCCGAATCCGGCAAATAAAATTAAAGCGATCGTTCCGGTTATGTCCGGAAAAGGCGGTGTCGGAAAATCTACCGTTACTGTTCTTCTCGCCCGTGCGCTCAACCGCATGGGACTGAAAGTCGGCATTATGGACGCCGACGTGACAGGACCTTCCGTGCCCCGTCTGCTTGATCTTCAGAACGAGTCGGCTTATGGAGACGGCAACGACAACGTTCTGCCGGTTATCAGCGCCGACGGCATTAAGACCATGTCGCTTAACTATATGA
>CAOKFJ010000291.1 GCA_948467695.1 uncultured Allobaculum sp.
CGTCCACTTCGCCTTTTCGAATCGCATCCTGCACAAGGACAGGATCGGGGTCGATGTAGATGGTCTTGAAGGATTTCATGATGACAAATCCGGGACCTTTGCCGGGCACCTTTTTGAGCTGGTTGATACGGGTGTAATCTACGGGAACGCTCGAGGAGAAGCGTCCTTTTGAAAACCAGGCGGCGAGCATCGCGCAGAAGCGGATTTCCTGCTCGGTGGGATGTTCGGACTGCAGCACGACATGGGAGCCGTGATAGTCCTTGACGTGAAACCACAGATCGCTTCGTTTGGCGAGATTCCACGTTATGAACTGGTTCTGCAGGTTGTTCTTGCCCGCGTAGATCATTGAACTGCCCATACGAATGCGAACGATTTTGGGCTGCCCTTTTTTCTTTCGGCGCATGACATTCTGTTTAAGACGGACGATGCGCTTGTCAGCGAGCTCCTGCCGTATCTCCATTACGTCATCGGCGTTGCAGTAGCGAAGCTGTTCCTGCAGTGTGGTGAAGTATTCCAGCTGGTTTTCGCATTCGGTGACCTGTTCCTGCAGTATTTCCTGACCGCGTTTGAGCTTGCGGTACTTTTTGTAGTAAAGGTTGGCGTTGTCTTTGATCGAATAGCGCGGATCAAGCTCGATATCGAGCAGAGAACCATCGTCAAAAGACTCCAGCTGAACATGGGTCGATTTGGGCAGGTGCAGATTGGCGAAAAGCACATCGCCGATCTGGCGCATTCTGTCATACCCGTGCGAATCGGCAAGCGACTCCTGCAGACGGGGCAGTTTCTTGGACAGTTTCTTGATTTCGCGGTCGACTGCTTTGAAGACATCCCCGCACTGTTCGGCAATGCGTCTGCGGTTTTCGTCCGCTTCAAACTGCGTTTCCAGTCCATACATCAGCGGAAGTTCCATTTCGTTTTTTCCCAGGTGAAGCAAAGGAAGACAATGGAATTCGCGGCCGGTACGATAGAGAGAACTGGAATGGTACAGCTCATTCATGATGTCCTCATAAGGCTGTCCGGCTTTCATGCGGTACAGAAATTCACGGGAAAGAACCGGAGAGAAGCCTTCGATCTGTTTGACAAGAGGGACATCCAGATCAATATGACCGGGATGGAGCGGGTCGGCGCGATCGGGTTTTTCAGGCAGTGTGTACAGCGCACCGGGATGGAGCAGACGTTTGGAATTTTCATATACAGGGATGCGCTTGAGACAGTCGACAATCGTGCCGTTTTTCGATTCGACGAGAATGAGGTTTGCGTATTTTCCCATCAGTTCGGCATAAAAGTCATAATCGACACGGTCCGACAGCTCGTTTGATGCCTGAATGTGGAAGCGGACGATGCGGTCGTATCCCATCTGTTCGATGCTGGTGATATATCCCTGCGAGATGCGCTTTCGAAGCAGCATGACAAATCCTGTGGGATTGGGAAGCACGTCTTTGTTCTTTTTGGCGAGATAGAGACGGCATGTATTGGAATGCACGCAAAGCGCGAGTTTCTGCGTGCCGCTGGATGCTTTGTGAAGAAAAATCAGGACTTCTTCATCGGAAAGCGACTGAATCTTTCCGATCTTGGCTCCTTCCAGATCTTTGAGTTTTTCGATCACTCTGGACAGGAGCATTCCGTCAAAGGGCATAAAATACCTCCATTTTTGATTTGGAACATACGAAAGACGATCCGCTTTTTTGAGCTTTTGCCGGAGCGGACGTTTTGCCGTATAGTATGTAAAACATATCACATTGAACGCCTCTCCACCTGATTGACGGTGCACGTCTGGAAGCTGAATGAGCAATGCGCTCTATTGACCCGATACGATTGAGTACCGCTGATAATCATGGTGGAAGCATTCAGAAAGAACAGGAGAAATACATGACAGTTGCAAATCTTGACACTAAGGCTGAACAGATGCCTGAAAGCGAAAAGAGCCCCCGCGCGAATATCTTCATTCTCAGCGGTCCGAGCGGCGTAGGGAAACGCACCGTTCGCGAACGTCTGGACATGGAAGATCTCAACATGGAAAATTCCGTCAGCTGGACAACACGCGCGCCGCGCGCTGAAGATGAAGAAGGTGTAACCTACCATTTCGCTACACCTGAAGAATTCGAAGCGGCTGTAGCCAGAGACGAGTTCGCCGAGCATGCAGGATTTGCGGATCATGCCTATGGCACACCCCGATCGCAGATTGAAGGACGCATTGCCAAAGGCATCAATGTCATGCTCGAAATTGAAGTCAACGGCGCTGAGCAGGTGATGGAAAAATACCCGGAAGCGGTATCGATTTTCCTTGTTCCGCCCACGCTCGAAGAGCTTGAAAGCCGTCTGAAAAACCGCGGCACAGAAAGCGAAGACGCGGTCAACGCGCGCCTTGCACGTGCACGCGTCGAGATGGACATGCGCACAAAATACCAGCATGTTGTTGTCAACGACGACGCGCAGCGCGCTGCCGACGAAGTGGCCGCAATCATCAAAGAATGCGCTGAATAAAGGGAAAATCAACACTTGACGAATTGACTTTCCGATGCATTCACTTGAAGAGGTGCATTCTAGGTGATAAACTGACATCGTTATCAATCCCAAGGGAGCGGACATCCGCTCCCTTCGTATTTGTAAGGAGATTAAATGGAGAATCTGAAAACTCTGATTGAACCTGTACTTGAAGACAAGGGCTGCATGCTCTATGAGCTTGAATGGGACAAATCCATGAAGCCTCCCGTATTGCGAGTAGCGATCGACCGGGACGACGAACCGATCGACCTCGACATCTGTGCAGAAGTTTCCGAAGTTCTGTCCGCCGTTCTTGACGACGTCGACAGCCTTCAGG
>CAOKFJ010000292.1 GCA_948467695.1 uncultured Allobaculum sp.
CTGTGCATCGCAAACAGGATGGGAGGGAAGAATATGAGTCTTGGCAGCAATTTACACGAGGCAAGAAAGAAAAAAGGACTGTCGCAGGAAACGGTCGCAGACAGGCTGAATGTCAGCAGACAGACGATTTCCAAGTGGGAAACGGACGAGACGATTCCGGATCTGCTTCAGTCGAAAAGACTGGCAGCACTGTATGGCATAAAACTGGATGAGCTGAGCAGTTTTGATCCTGAAGTCGAAGAACTGATACGTGTAGTCGAAAATACGAGCGAAAAGACAGTGGAAAAAGTTGACTGGAACAAAGTCTGGTCGAAGCAGTATCCAATCCTGGCGCAATACAAAGCGATCGTAAAGGTTGATGACTATAAAGGGCGTCTGGAGAAAATGCTCAATCAGCTGTCAGAAGAATACGGATTGAATGAACTTGACGCCTTTCTTGTTCTTAAAGACATCCTTGCGGGAATCTGGTTTGCCAAACATCCCGGAAAAGGGAAAAAGAAGACGGCAGGCAAACGAAGCGGCAAGCGCGAGAAAATTGGATAATTAGACGAAAAAACAGCGTTCGATAGACTGCGGAAGACGCAGTGATCGAACGCTGTTTGTGTTTATGCTTTGCATGTCTCTCTCTGCAAAGAGGCGCATGAAAATGGCTATGTACCTATTCTTCAAAAGGCGCATCGCTGGCAGATTCAGATCTGGAATCTTGCTGGTCGATGGAAGGAAGCGCAAACCATGCGATGCCTTCTTTGTTCCAGCCAAGATCGCCCAAAGCATTGTGTTCAGCTAGATCCGGTGTGTAGTTATGTGTTCCGGTTCTGGCGTTGGGATTGTACTGACGATAGACAGGTATGCCGCCCTCTTTTGGTGACAGCCATCCGATGCCTTCGTCTTTCCATCCCAGACTCTTCAGGTGATCGCGCTCGGCTATGCTGAGCGTGTAGTGATGATCACCGTCATTGGGGTTGTAGAGACGGAATACCGGTTCTCCGGCGTAGCCGCAGGAAATCCATCCAGTTCCTTCATCCTTCCATCCTAGAGAGACAAGATGCTCTTTTTCTTTGGATTCCGGTGTGTAGAAATGTTCGCCTGAGTTGCGATTGTAGAGACGAAAAAGCGGAATTTCTTTTTCGCTCTCGTTCCATTGCGAATCGCCGGCATGTTTTCTGGTGATGTTTCCGGCTTCGTCTTCGGCAATGATGGCGATTTTCCATTTGCCGGGTGTATCAGGGATGAATGTGTATTCCAAAGAGCTTCCATTGAGTTCGACAGGACGAGAGAAGAGCTCCTCATTGGTCAGTTCAGCCATTTTGCGCTCATCATCCCATACCGCTATATATGCCTGCTTGAATTTATAATCGTCTTCCACGGTTGCGTGAATTGTCGCGCAGCCGCCTTTTTTCTGCATGGAGACGTTGTCTACTGTCGGAAGAGTGATGTCATCGCCGATATACTCGCGAGAGGACCAGACGATCGAATCGAAGAGTTCGTTTCGATAGCCTTTGTTTCTGATTTCGATCTTCAAATCGGTCCATCCATTCAATCCTTCAGGGATATCCGCACTCAGATGAAATCCGGCATGAGGCGAAACCTGAAAAGCTGAAGCGACATCGGGGCGGAAGTCTTCCGTTTTGAATGAAGTAACGGGGCTGCCGGCGATGTAGAATGTTCCCTCGACTGAGTCGGCATCGCGATCAAATGCCCAGCCGCGAATATTCAGTGCCTCGGGCGTCTGTTCGAGTTCATCTACCGTACCAAGCGGCGAGAAGTCGGGGGCAGTTCCGCCCGGAATTTCAAAATAATAGATATTATTGATGTCTTTCCATTCGGTCAGATAGCGGTAGTTCGTGTCCGGATCGAAAATAGTCGCCTGCCCGGGAACGGATCCGTCATCAATGGCGATGAAGTGACCATGATGATTGACCTGTGCGATGCAGGCGTATCCAGCGTTATACAGTTCGGCGAGCTTTTCGGGAGTATAAGGGACGCGGCCGGCAAAGCGAAAATTGGGAAACGCTTTTTCAATTTCTGGCGTGTTCAGATTGCAGTAGCGATCGAACAGCCCTTTATCGAGAATTTTCTGCGAGCAGATCAGGGGGTTGAAATCGCTGGAAGAATCATTGATCAGGTTGTAGTGACGCATAAGAATGGCGATCGAAGTCACCAGACAGCCGTACTCGCCAAGATAATGAGGTTTTCCCTGCGTCAGGCTTGATGGCCATGCGGGAATGGTATTGAATTCGGGATCTTTCTGTTTCCACTGACGAAAATCTTCGCCGGCTTTCGCGTGGATCTCGACGGGAATGCAAAACGGGTGAGAAGAGTGGATTAAGCTTGCGGAAGAGGTGATTGCTAATGTGCAGATCAGCAGGCGCCGCAAAAGGTTTCTGCGGGTGGAGCATGAGTGAAATGACACCATACATTTCTCCTTGTCTTGAGTCATCAGCATCTACAGGCAGATGACATGTATGCATAAAATGGATTTTAAAATCGAAAGCTAAGAAAAACAACAATAAGACTTGATTCGAAAGATAGATAGAGAATTTGCTGCAATCGGCGGTGCGAAAAATGGTGAAGAAATTCTGAAAAGGCTTTCATTTGGAAAAGTGATCAAAATGGACTTTTCTGGCTTGCATCGATCTGGAAGCGGTGATATATTAACTGAGCGCTTAGGGAACGGCGTTCCTGAAGCGCTCAAATCATCCTTAAATATAGGCGAAAACGCCGATTGTGAAATTCTTAAAGAAAATCACAAATAAGTGTTGACACAGATATTCATCG
>CAOKFJ010000293.1 GCA_948467695.1 uncultured Allobaculum sp.
AGCTTGCGGGCAGACCGACAAGCAGGCAGACAGCGATGGAAATCAGAGAATAGGACCAGATAGACACGTCGGCTCCGCCGTATTTGATGGCAATCATGACAACGGAAGACGCGATGAATCCGGCGAAAGCTCCGCATGTGTTGGCGTTGCGGAAGAACACGCCAAGAATGAAAATGCCGACAAGGATACCGAGAACGAGACCCATAAAGCCGTTGAACCATTCATATGCGGACGTTACACCGCCGCTTGCGAGCAGCATGGCGATGAAAATCGAGAAGATACCAACGAACAGCGATACGTACTGACCGATTTTGGTCTGTTTTTCAAAGCTCATTTCCTTCTTGGTCAGACGGGACTGAATATCCAGAGTCCATGAGGAAGCGACCGAGTTCAGACCTGTAGACAGTGTGGACTGCGCTGCGGCGTAGATGGCGGCAAGAAGCAGACCGGTAATGCCGACAGGAAGTTCAAACGCGATGTACGAAGCGAAGATCTGGTCCTGCGCAGCTGCAGGGGGCAGAGGATTCTGCTGGTAGAACACATACAGACCTGTACCGATCAGATAGAACACAGTGGCAAGACCGATGGAAAGAATTCCGTTGGTGCGCATCATTTTGTTCAGTTTCTTTGTATCGGTAGTGGTGGTGAAACGCTGAACGATATCCTGGCTGGATACGTAGGAGCCAAGCGTGTTCAGACCGGCACCGAATACCATCAGGAATACGGAGTCGCGAAGCAGGTTGGCATCGAAAATCGGCTGATCGGGAGCAAGGAACTTCGCTTCCGTCATGAAGGAATTGAAGATTGCACCGATGCCGCCGTCGATGTGGCTGAGCAGATATACGCAGGCGAATACAATGCCGACAATCAGAACAGAACCCTGAATGAAGTCGGTCCAGAGAACGGATTTAAGACCGCCTGTGTAGGAGTAGATAATGGCGATCACACCCATGATGATGATCAGGACGTTCACGCTGATGTTGGTAAGGCTGGCAAGTACCATGCAGGGCAGGTACATGATGATGGACATGCGGCCGACCTGGTAAACGATGAACATCACCGCGCCAAGAATGCGCAGCGCTTTGGAACCGAAGTGCAGTTCAAGGTAGTGATAGGCGGTGTCGATATCGAGTTTGGCGTATACCGGCAGGAAGTAGCGGATGGCAAGCGGAATCGCGATCAGCATGCCAAGCTGAGCGAACCACATGATCCATGTGCCGGCATACGAGTTTCCTGCCAGAGACAGGAAGGAAATCGGGGAAAGCAGCGTAGCGAAAATCGATACGGAGGTTACCCACCAGGGGATGGTTCCGTCGCCTTTGAAGTATTCTTTGCCTTTCATTTCCTTTTTGGCAAAGAACAGACCGGCAACAAGAACCGCCGCCAGGTAGACAACCAGAATAATCAGGTCAATGACGGTAAATCCTTGCATTGTATTTCTCCTTAATTTGTGTTGTGTGTTTCCTGTCCTTCTCTATCCGGATGCAGTGCCCTCAAGCGGGGCAGCGCCTGAAGACACGCATCCCAGGGGATAGAAAGGAACAAGAATACTTGATAAAGGGGCTGTCCTGACACTTGCGGGGAAACGCAGAATCCCCCACCCTCTATCAGGCAAGTGCCAGTTGACGTGGCTTAAAGATATTTTGCTTTTGCGGCGCGGATCATTTCGGCTGCTTCTTTGACAACCTTTTCGTCTTCTGCATTCAGCGGAGCGAAGGGCGCTTTTACGCTTCCAAGCTCAAGTCCTTCATTTTCTTTGAGGACGCCTTTGATCACGGCATACATGTTTCCATGGCCCGAGCAGAGCTTGGCGATGATGTCGTTTACGTCGTACTGAATCGCTTTAGCGGTTTTCCAGTCTTTGTCTGCGAGGCATTCGTTCATCTTGATGAACAGTTCAGGCATAGCGCCATATGTTCCGCCGATTCCACCGGCTGCACCCATGAGGCGTCCAGAGATGAACTGTTCATCCGGTCCGTTGAAGACGACGTAGTCTTCACCGCCTGCAGATGCGAATGTCTGGATATCCTGCACCGGCATCGAGGAGTTTTTCACACCGATGACTCTGGGGTTCTTGCGCATTTCGGCATACAGTGCGGGTGTGAGCGCAACACCGGCAAGCTGCGGAATGTTGTAGATGACAAAGTCAGTGTTGGGAGCGGCTTCGCTGATGTCGTTCCAGTATTTGGCAATCGCATGTTCCGGAAGTTTGAAGTAGATGGGCGGAATAGCCGCAATCGCGTCAACACCGAGGGACTCGGCATGAGCAGCGAGCTCCTGGCTTTCTTTTGTGGAGTTGCAGGCAACGTGAGCGATAACGGTCAGGGAACCATCGTTGGCTGCCATAACGTTTTCGAGCACGATTTTGCGTTCTGCGGGTGTGAGGTAGATGCATTCTCCGGAAGAACCGTTGACATATACACCTTTGACACCTTTTTCAATGTAGTAGCGGGTCAGATCCTGTACGGCTTTCGGGCTGATTTCGCCGTTTTCGTCGTAGCAGGCGTAGAAAGCGGGAATGACGCCTTCGTATTTTGTTAAATCTCTCATACTGTCTCCTTTGCTTATGTGTCTGTTTGCTTGTCATAAAGACACTGAATGTGAGGGTGATGCGAAATGCTGCAAATAATGCGGATGCCGTAAGATACTTGTCCATCTGCACACTGGATGTTCGCCTGCGGCATTTACGTAACCGTCATCGAAGTACTGCACATGCTTCGATGACGCGAAGGATGGTCGCCTACTTGAGCGCGTCAGTGAAGCGGCGGGTGATCAGC
>CAOKFJ010000294.1 GCA_948467695.1 uncultured Allobaculum sp.
AGACAAAAATCCGCTTGCAGAAAAATGACTTGCGGTTTTGTTTGCCTTTTATTTTTCGGTGTGCTTAAATCCTAACCATAAACGAAGAAGAGAAGTAGTAGAAGCCGGAAACTTGCAGAGAGGCCGCGTTTGGTGAAAGCGGTCAGGGAAAGGCTTTGAACGTATCTCGGAGTGCGGGCTAATCCCCGCCGTGATCCGCGTTAAGGATAAAGAGCCCTGGTCAATGACCGGGGAAGCTAGGTGGTACCGCGTAGATTCTGCGTCCTTTCAATAACTGGAAGGACGCTTTTTTATTACAGTGCCGATCACGTCCGAACACTCCTCGAACTTGCCGCGCGCGTATTGCGTTGATGAAACATAGACACGCAAACCGGATGAAACATTCATCACAATGCTGCACAAACGCAAACCCAAGCTGCAGCCGCATGCAGCGCGCAAGGCCTTGTCTTCGTTATAGAGAACCAAAAAGGGCGGCACGCCCGGAAAGGATAAAGTTATGAAAAAAACAGCATCTGTCGTTTTATGTACTCTTCTTGCTGCCGGCATGGCAGCCTGCTCTTCTGCACCCGCAGACAACGCAAGCAGCACTGCTTCTTCTGCAGCGTCCAGCACAGCCACCGCTGATGCCAAAACCATTCTGATCGGTATCTCCCCCGACTATCCCCCTTATGAATCCATGTCCACAAGCGGCGAAATCGAAGGTTTCGACCCCGAAATGACAGAATGGATCTTCAACTACCTCAACGAAAACGGACACAACTACAAATACGAATTCGAAAAACTGTCCTTCGACACAATCATCTCCGCTCTTCAGGCAGGCCAGATCGACCTCGGTATTTCCGGCTTCACCTATGACGAAGACAGAGAAGGCATCTTCTCCGATTCCTACTACGATTCCGCACAGGTTATCGTTGTACCGGAAGATTCCGATGTAGCCAGCGCTGCTGATCTCAACGGAAAACTCGTAGGCGCTCAGCAGGGTGCTACCGGCGAAGCTGCCGCCAACACAATCGAAGGCGCAGAAGTGCAGGCGACTGCCGATGCAAACCTTCTGATGGAAAGCCTGAAAGGTCATGGTCTTGACGCAGTCGTTCTCGACAAGGCTGTTGCTGACCAGTATGTAGCCAACGGCGGATTCAAAATCGTCGGCGAAGCGCTGATGGATGAAGAAAACGTTATCTACTCCACCGAAGAAAACCAGGAACTGATGGACGAAATCAACGAAGCCATCGCAGCGTTCAAGGCAAGCGACGAATACGTAACGCTGACAGAGAAATGGTTCGCAACCGACAGCGCAGATGCTGAAGGCGAAGAAGCTGTTTCTTCCGAAGCCGCTTCCTCTGAAGCTGAATAAGCCTGGCGCTGAAAGTCTGTCCCTAAGCAATGGCTAAAATCCTGACGCCGGAAAATCTTCTCTTCCTTTTAAAGGGTGCGGGGATTTCTCTTGGCATGGCGCTTGGCGCGCTTTTGATCGGTATGGTGATCGGTATTCTGCTTGCCGCCGGCCGCCTGTCCAAAATTAAAATCTTCAACTGGCTCTCCACCATTTATGTCGAACTTTTCCGCGGTACCCCTATGCTGCTGCAGATTATGTTCTTCTACCTCGGTGTTCCCGTTCTCATCCGCGCAATCACCGGCGTGCGTGTCCGCATGGACGTGTACGTGGTGGCTCTGACCGCCCTGTCTTTGAACTCGGGCGCCTACCAGTGCGAACTGTTCCGTTCCGGTATCCAGGGTGTCGACAAGGGACAGTGGGAAGCCTGCGAAACACTTGGCATTTCCTACTGGCCGATGATGATTCAGATCATTCTCCCCCAGGCCTTCAAACGCATCGTTCCCCCTCTGGTTTCCGAATTCATCACGCTTGTCAAAGACAGCTCGCTGGCATCCTGCATCGGTGCCGGAGAACTGATGTACAATGCGCAGAAACTCGGTGCCAACTACTACAACTATCTCGTGCCGCTGATCGCGGCGGGTGTAATGTATCTGTGCATGACGCTCGTCATCAGCTGGCTTGCACGCAAACTCGAAAGGAGGCTCGCGGTCAGTGACTGATTTTGACAAAAACGCAGCGAACGGTACGCATGCCGCTCCGATGATCGACGCGCGAAACCTTTCGAAAAACTTCGGATCTCTCCATGCGCTCAATGACGCAAGTCTTGAAGTGCAGCGCGGAGAAGTGGTCTGCCTGATCGGTCCTTCCGGTTCGGGAAAATCCACTTTCCTTCGCTGCATCCACGGACTTGAAACACCGGATTCCGGCGAAGTCTATCTTGATGGCGCGAAAATGGATCCGGCGAAGAAAGCGGAATACCGCGAACTTCGCAACAGAATGGGGTTTGTGTTCCAGCACTTCAACCTGTTCCCCAACAAAACGGTTCTCGACAACTGCAAGCTCGCGCAGACAACCGTTTTGAAACGCTCTGAAGAAGAAGCGGAAAAAACAGCGATTGACTATCTGGGAAAAGTCGGACTTCTCGAGAAGAAAGACAGCTATCCCAACCAGCTCTCCGGCGGACAGAAGCAGCGTGTGGCGATTGCCAGAGCGCTGTGCATGAATCCGGAAATCATGCTGTTCGACGAACCGACCTCCGCGCTTGACCCGGAGATGATCAAAGAGGTTCTCGAAGTTATGCAGGATCTTGCGGCGCAGGGCATGACCATGATCGTGGTTACCCATGAAATGGGCTTTGCGCGAAAAGTCGGCACCCGCGTGGTGTTCCTCGAAGCCGGAAAGGTTGTCGAGATCGCCGACTCGGAGACATTCTTTACCA
>CAOKFJ010000295.1 GCA_948467695.1 uncultured Allobaculum sp.
ACTTCATCATCCGGATCGCTTGCTTCTCTCGAGCCGAACCAGTTGCCCTTCCAGTAGTAGATGCAAAGGAAGGCTGAACTGATGGTCCAGGTAATGGGATAAACCGCCGCAAGGAAAGTAAAGCTGTGCCATACCGGCAGAACGCTCCACAGCAGAATGACGCGGATCACACCCCATGAGCCAAGATAGGCAATCATCGGAATGACCGGTTTTCCCGTACCGCGGAATACCGCAGCCAGGCAGTGTGTCAGACCGAGAACCGGATAGAACAGAAGCGTGACTTTTCCGCGCTCCAGTCCGAAAGCGAGCGATTCGGGATTGTGCACAAATATGGACAGCAGCATCGGCAGCATGGCAAGCACCGCAAGACCGATGACCATGCACGTCGCCATCATCATGACAACCGAAATCTTGACGCCCTTTCTTGTTCGCGTTTCATTGCGCGCACCGGCGTTCTGTCCAGCAAATGTGCCAAGCGCTTCGCAAAACGCGGTGATGGGCAGAAAGCAGAAGCCTTCAATTGTCGCAAATGCGCCGCAGGCTGCCATCGCCGCCATGCCGAATGTATTCACAAACGTCTGCACGAGCGTATTGGCAAAAGCGGTCGCTGAAGATTCCACCGCGCCGGGAATGCCCATGCGAAGAATTTCCTTGAACGCATCTTTGTAAATGCGAATCTTTCTGAACTCGATGCGGTAAACCGCGTTCACACGGCACAGATAAATCACCATCATAATTCCGGTGAGCCACTGCGCAATGAGCGTCGCATATGCCGCGCCGGCAATGCCGACATGCAGCACGGCGATAAACAGCAGATCGAGCGCGATGTTGAGGCAGGAAGCGAAGACGAGAAAATACAGCGGCGTTTTTGAATCGCCTGCCGCCTGCGTAATGCCCGCGCAGATCATAAACAGCATCTGTCCTCCGCTTCCCGCAAGAATCGGAACCAGATACGACGCCGACAGTCCAATCACTTCTTCAGGCGTCTGCATCAACCGCAGAATCAGTTCGCTCACCGGCCACGCGAGCAGCGCGAGGCATAAACTCGCCACAACTGCTCCGGCAATGCCGGAATACTCCGCTTTGTGCATCCACTTGTAGTTTTTCGCGCCGAAAGCCTGTGCGACAACAACGTTCATGCCCATGCCGATGCCAAAGACAAACGATGTGATCAGCCACACAAGATTCAGGCAGTTGGTCACTGCGCCAAGCGCGGCATCGCCTAAAAAGGTCGAAATAATAAGCGTGTCGACCAGGTAGTACACCTGATTGAGAAGGGACGAAAGAAAAATCGGCAGTGCGAACCATAAAAGCTGCCGGGTGATCGGTCCCTGTGTCAAATCCGTTGTTTTCTGCATTGAATGATCAATCCCCTTCTTTCTTTTCTGTTTTGAGTCTCCGGCATTCGCTGATGGTATGAAAGAAGTCTTTCCACCATACGTAAAGCCGGGCAAGATGTGTTCTTCAAGTATGACCTAAAGCGCTCATGCGTGCCCGACTTTGCCAGGCAAAAGAGGATCTCCATTGAAATATGCATGAAAACAAGCCGAAACGAATGAAAAACATCTATTTGAGTGTATATCTATCACATTTCACTTAATCCATACAGCTTGCGCAAAAAAGCATATGCGCCAAAAGCGGCTGTATGAAAAAGGATTCCTCTTCATGCGGCATATGGCGATACGCAAGCTGAAAGCGCAAAAAAAAACAGGAACCAATGGGCTCCTGTATGCGCCTTATTAGGGAAAGGCGTCAGTGAATCAATTTTTTATAAGGACGTAATTTTAATTCTGGAACATGAGTTTGAACATATCAGAAGGTATTAGAGTTGAAATTATAGAACACATCGATCGAACAAAAAGCAATTATGATCACGTCTCGTCCTCATAAACACCCGTACCTTGCATCGCGTCCCCCAACGCAAAATCAAAGTACACCAAGAGTATAAGAAACTATCCTGTTCATGTCAATCGCCTAATTATAGTACATTTCGTTTTTTTTACCTTTTCCATGCACTTTATGGACTGTAAGCCTTTATAAAACCTCTGAAAAACCAACCTTTTTAGTGATTTTTCTCATTATTCCAGAAAAATCTTCATTTTTTCTAAAAAGTTTGAACTGTCTGCGTAACGCTGGCATTCGGCTCGTAGTTGATCATGGGATCTGTACGTTTTTCAAATACATCCAGCGACGGTGTGCGGTAGGTCTGTCTGGTAATCGTCACTTCGCGAGCTCCGGAAAATTCAATGTGGATCGCTTTTGTGTACGCCGCGATTTCTGTCGGCGTATGCACATCTTCGCTGGTCACTTCGACCGAGGTAATAATTTCGCCGTCGTACTGCGACAGCTCGATGGTATGTCCGTTGGGATACTCCGGTATTGTTTTGATCATTCTCACCCTCATCTGCGGATACTGTTTCGATGTCTCCACCGAACGCTGCACACGGAAACAGGAATCAATCAGGACTCCTTTTCCGCTCGACAGCACAATTACGGCTTCAACCGGTTTGCTTAGCGAGTCGCTAGGCATCGGCACGATAATACGGTCCGCCTTTCTGCCCACGAGACTGCGAAGCAGTTTCACTTCATCACTTGGCAACTGCATAGACTCAGCTCCTTTCTGTGTATTTCTCTCCAAAGCCGCGTCCGCTCCTGTACTGAATCCATTTTGCCAAATGCATTTCAATCAACGATGAAAAGCGCCCGTCTTCTTTTCTGAGCGTTCTTGTGTGCGGATCGCATGGGGTGCGTCGAATATTTTTCTGCGACGCCT
>CAOKFJ010000296.1 GCA_948467695.1 uncultured Allobaculum sp.
TTCAATGAGAACTCCTTTGGATATTTGGAGTGTCTACTAAAAGGGAACTTATCACAGTTTTTCAACTGCGTGCCACGGCCTTCACTTAGACCTCAGAATTACTTTTCGTAAGTTTTGCTGGCAAGGTTCTCAGAGCTTTCGGAGATTTGAGATTTTTCTTCAAGAAGCATGCTGTAACGAGACCACTCTGCCTCCGGGATATCGAACATCTTGAACACTTCGATTTGAGACCAGCCGGCATTCTGCATCAGTTTTCGAATGCATTCGATTTCTTTCTGTTCGCTTCCTATTTCTTTTCCTTCCTCCAGAATCCCCTGACTCAAGTTGCACATACAATCCACTTCCTCTCCAATTTCTTTTGTCATCTGTATGTCGTAGTCTTCTTCAAGAATCCGGCATTTATCGAGCGCTTTGAGATGATTGTTCACCAGCACATCCAGCATTCTCACGAGGTCTTCATAACGAGGAAAACCCGGGCCTCCCAGACAGATCGTCACAAGTTCAAGAAGATCGTATTCTTCTCTTGGCGCTGCATAGTCACCGAGAACAGCTTCAGGCTGCATCGCGTAGCTGGTAATGGTATTTCTCATCTCAAGAGGTGCATTCACCACAATCCAGATAGAATAAACCTTCTTGATTTTTTCATAGTGGGAATGCTCAAATTCAGTGTTTTTCTGTTTGACGATAATCTTGCTTCCATAATACATACCGCGTTTAAGCAGAGGATAGCTGGATGGATACTTCTGCTGCGCTTCGATGTTGAGAATCACCTCGATCGCATCCTCTTCTCCTGGAATTCTCATACGAAACAGTATGTCGTAGATTACTTCGCCTTCCTGTGGATCTTTGTCCACCGTATTCATGCCGATGATCTTTTCTGTATTCTGCAGAAAATCGCGGGCTTTTCTTTGGCACAGGGGATCACCTTCAATGAAATCCATAATCTCGCGTATGGAATAAGATGAAACTTCCTCGACGCAT
Source organism: uncultured Allobaculum sp. (assembly GCA_948467695.1). Lineage (GTDB taxonomy): Bacteria > Bacillota_I > Bacilli_A > Erysipelotrichales > Erysipelotrichaceae > Allobaculum. The sequence goes on from CAOKFJ010000296.1 coordinate 982, forward strand.
CTTTTTGCAATACGCGCCAGAATCTGCTTGTGGGAGAGAAGTTTCAGGCAGGATGCGTCGAGAGCGGATTTGCCTTCTGTATTCAGAATATCCTCCGCCATTACTGTATGCTGTTTGATCACGTATACCTCCGTCTATGACAAGTCTTCAAAGACCGACATTATCTGTATACGCAAAAGCAAAGCGGATCACACATAATTTGTATTCAATTAAATTTTAACATAGATATATGTATGGAAAAGACGTTTTTTATCTGTTTTAGGATGTTATTTCAGCACAATAACAAAAAAGTCCTGATTGCTCAGGACGCAAGAAAGTTCAGAATGTCTTCTTCTCTGATCTCGTTTTCGGGATCGGGCAGATCATCAAGATCGACTTCAATTGCCATTTCGCCATTGTCATCGTACACATGGCAGGTAAATGGATGTTCATCGATGGAATCATAATCATAGCCGGCATTGCTCGGAATGCACTGGGAAATCATCAGCGGCTCATCACCGATGTTGATCAGGCGTCTAGCGATATCCGCAGGAATCTTATGCAGACTTCCTTCTTCCAGTTCTTCGCACCAGCATTCTCCTTCGCGCGAAAGAAACATGACAAGTCCGTTCCCCTTCATGCAAAGCAGATACTCTTCGGCATCGGGATTGACGTGGAAATGACCTTTTGTGCAGAAGTACTGATCATCAACCATACCGGGATACAAAGTAATATGTCCCCAGTTCAAATGCCCCTCGCCCGGTGTGGATTCTTTGACGACATGCTCATAAATCACTGTTTCGGGATCCATATGCGGATCATGCCGTTTGAAATAATCTGCGTCTTTGTAGCGCATCACCATTTCCGTTAAGTTGTTGCCGTTTAACCGCTCCTGCCAGTGGTGCGTCAGCTGCGACTTGGTAATCGCGGGTTTCTTTTGAAGTTTGTTCATTGTGTATACCTTACCGGCGTCGAAACGCCATTCTTTTTCGAAGGAATCTGCGGTGTATTCATGTTCGCATTTCCGCTCGCAACGCCGTTTTACGCACTGATGCACGTGCACACGCTCGCTGTCATATTCCGTTATAGCGCAACTTATAATCTTTATCGTGCAAGATGCCTGTAATTATATTCGAATAAACCATCTTGTCTATAAACAAACTCTATTTTACCTTTATTCCTAAAGCGACGCACGTCTTTTTTCAACACAGAGCAGCACAGGCGATTCAGGCTTGTCGATCCTTGCGCTTTCAAGCAGATCAATGTCTGTTCGCTGCAGCAGCGCCTCGGTAATCGCTTCGCGCTCTTTGCGTCCTTCCTCATGCGGATAGAAGACAAGCGCCATGCGCCCACGCGCGCGAAGCAGATCTGTCGCGGCCATGACTGCCGCCAGCGATGTCCGGCAATGCGTGTGCACGCCGCTCAGCGTATGCGGATCATAGCCGAAGTTAAAGACGACGGCATCAACATATTCGCCTTCCTGAAAATCTTCAGCCATTTGTTCATGCCGTTTCAGACGTACTGAAAATTTCGGGCTGTCTATCTGTTTGCGGCAAAGCTCTGCCAGTTCAGGCTGGATTTCGTAGGCAAAAACCGTTCCTGCATTGTTTTCCAGAAAGAAACGGCTGTCTCTGCCGCGTCCAAGTGTTGCATCAATGCATACCGCCTGCGCATGAATCGCGGGTTTGAGAAACTGGTGGGCAAGATCGCTCATGGATTTCATTGGAGTACCTCGTTTCGTTTGTAACCTTTTGAAATTCCACCGGGATTATGACCTTCGATCCTGTTCGGTAAACT
>CAOKFJ010000297.1 GCA_948467695.1 uncultured Allobaculum sp.
CGTCCGCAAGACGGCGCAGATCATTGGAGGTCTGCTCTTCCCAGCTTCCCTGTCCAACCACGATAAAGCCCTTGTTCTGGTTGTAAAGATCGATATACGGATGCTCGATGTTCATATTGGGCAGATACGCGAGCGGCGTGTTCTGGTAGTAGTTGCCGTCGAATTCGCCATCGTAAATATAGCCCGACAGATCATAGATGCCGCTCATCGCAAGCAGACGGCTGAACTTCTGCGGAAAGCGCAGGAAGAGGTTGACCGCATGCGTCGCGCCCATGCTGCAGCCCATCACCATCATCGGCTCGTCTTCCGGTTTGCCGGCTTTTTCAAGCGCGGAGGGGATCAGTTCGTGAATGATGTAGTTGATCCAGTTTTCCTGACGGGACATGCGCACACCGCTCGCTCCATAGTCGGACCAGGTTTCTTTGTCGATGGTATCGACAGTGACAAACTGGACACGTCCTTCTTCCATCCAGGGCGACATGAGATCGAACATTTTTCGATCCTCCCATTCAAAGAAGCGCCCGTCCTGGCAGGGCACGACAAGGCAGAGAATGCCTTTGTCGCCATACATTTTGAATTCCATATCCCGGTTGAGATAGCGGGAATGTTCTTTAAAATATCTTGATTCCATGAATCATCTTTCCTTTCTTTTGGCCAGTCCTGTTCGATTTTTCTTTGCGGCAGGTGCATGCGCGGCTTCTCGTCACAGCTTTGCGCACACTGTCCATCCGAGAACTTGCAGACAGTGGAGGAATGGCATTTTGAATACGGTATCGATTAACTTTTTCCATTTTCTCACACTTGCGATGTATTGAAAACGCTTTGATTTGACACGTGTGTCTTCACTTGGGAGCGTCATTTGAAATACTTGGTTTACCGGACTATAATTCCATTGATTTTTCAGGCTAACCTATAGCCTTTTTCAAGCAAATCAAATCACCTGTTACATGGAAAGAGGATCGAATGTCAGATAAAGAAAAAATTGTGAACCTTGCCGTCATCGCTCACGTTGATGCCGGTAAAAGTACACTTGTCGACGCGTTTCTGCGTCAGAGCGATGTGTTCCGCAACAATGAAGAAGTTGTCAACTGCGTCATGGACTCCAACGCTCTTGAACGCGAACGCGGAATCACGATTTACTCCAAAAACTGCTCCGTTATTCACGACGGCGTAAAAATCAATATTGTGGACACTCCGGGCCACGCAGACTTCTCGAGTGAAGTTGAACGAATCATGGGTACTGTCGATACCGTTATCCTGCTTGTCGACGCTTCCGAAGGTCCGATGCCCCAGACACGCTTCGTACTGTCCAAAGCTCTGGAGATCGGTCTGAAACCGATTCTTCTCATCAATAAAATCGACAAGAAAGACCAGCGCGCCGAAGAAGTTGTCGATGAAGTCTATGATCTGTTCCTGGATCTGAACGCTACAGACGAACAGCTCGACTTCCCGATTCTGTATGGTGTTGCCCGCGAAGGACGCGTTCAGCGCTCTCTTGACGAGCATTCCGACAACATCGAACCGCTGTTCGAAACCATTCTTGAACATACCGCTGTATATCCCGACCGCGATGAAGAACCCGCGCAGATGCAGGTGTCCGCTCTTGCCTACGACGACTATATCGGCCGTCTCGGCATCGGACGCATCACCCGCGGCGTGCTTCGCAAAGGCGGTCAGTACATCCGCACAAACAACGAAGGTCTCGAAGTCAAAGAAACGATTTCCAACCTCTTTGTTTACAAAGGACTCTCCCGTACAGCTGTCGATGAAGCCCATTCCGGCGACATCGTCGTTGTATCCGGCATGCCTGATGTATCAATTGGCGATACCATCTGCGCTCCCGAATGCATCGAAGCGCTTCCCCATATCCCTATCGAAGAGCCGACACTGTCGATGAACTTCCACGTAAACAAATCCCCGTTTGCGGGACGTTCGGGAAAATATGTCACCAGCCGCAACATCAAGGAACGCCTGGAAAAAGAACTTGAAGTCAACGTAGGTCTGCAGGTTGAGCCGACCGACAGCGCCGACTGCTTCAAAGTCAGCGGACGTGGCGAACTGCATATTTCGATTCTGATCGAAAACATGCGCCGCGAGGGCTATGAGCTCGCGATCTCAAAACCGGAAGTTATCCTTCACCGTGATGAAAACGGTCAGAAAGTCGAACCGGTCGAAGAAGTCATCTGCATTGCGCCTGAGCAGTATTCCGGAACCATTATTTCCAAACTGAACCTGCGCAAAGGCACCATGGTCAACATGGACGAAGACAACGGCTATGTAAAACTGACCTACACCGCTCCTACACGCGGTCTGCTTGGTTTCCGCTCCGAATTCATCAACGAGACTCATGGTGAAGGAACGCTCATCCGCCGCATCTCCGGATACACGCCCTACACCGGCGAAATCCCTCAGCGCATGCTTGGCGCGATGATCTCCACCGATACAGGCACGGCGATGACCTACGCGCTCTGGAACCTGCAGGAACGCGGTTCCCTGTTCGTATCTCCGCAGACAGAAGTCTACGAAGGCATGATCATCGGTGAATCCGCACGCAACATCGACATGGATGTCAACCCTCTCAAAAACAAGAAGCTGACCGCTATCCGCTCCTCCGGACGCGATGAAGCGATGCTTCTGACTCCGCCGCGCGTCTTCTCTCTGGAAGCCGCTCTGGAATGGATCAACGACGACGAACTGGTTGAGGTTACACCCGATGCGATCCGCCTGCGCAAAAAAGGTCTGACC
>CAOKFJ010000298.1 GCA_948467695.1 uncultured Allobaculum sp.
CAGATCCAGATCGCTGGATTTTACTAAAATACCGTTCTTTTCAGTGTCATCTTTTATCTAAAATACTTAGTGTATTCGCTTTCATTTAACTGTTCTGCTCTTATTCGGGCCCCGTGAATACGTCTGAAAAGACGCCCCCGTTTCATGGGATAGAACAGACAGTTCTGTGAAAAGAATCATCTATTGCGTCCCCCGCAAACGAAAGGAAAATGTATGCACCACAGAACAGCTTCCATGCTGCTCGCAGCAGCTTTGTGCCTGTCTCCTTACGCGCCGCTTTTTTCCACGCAGATTCTGGCGACAGAAGTCAATCCGGAAACAACGGTGATCGATGTGACGGAATTCGGCGCTGATCCGTCCGGCATGAGCGACTCGACAGATGCTGTAGAAAAAGCCATTAAAAAAGCGAAATCCATGGATGGTCATGTCACCATCAACTTCCCCCAGGGTGAGTACCATTTCGATGAAGACCATGCAACAACCAGGCTGTATCATCTCTCGAATACCGGATCGAAGAGCTTTCCGGAAAAAAAGATTTCCATTCTGCTTGAAGATGCCGAAAACATCGCCCTCCAGGGCAACGGCTCGTCGATTATTGTCCATGGCGACATCATGGCAATCGCGGCAGTAAGAAGCACGAACATCACCATCAAAGGCTTCTCGATCGATTACAAGGACGCCGACACCATCGACGTATCGATCGTCGGCACAGGACAGGACGAGAACGGAAAACCATATGCCGATATCTATGTCCCCACCGCCTACAACTACAAAATCTCCGATGATAAACGTCATGTGCAGTGGCAGGGCGATCTGTCCAGAAACGGCAATCCCTACTGGACATGGGAAGATGCCGATTTCTGCCAGTCTCTTGTTATCTATAAAGGCTACGACCGCACAGTCATCCGTCAGCCGGACAAATGGAATTCCAATCCCTTCAATGATGTAAATAAAATCGAGGAAAACGGAGATTCCGTTCTGCGTTTCACCTACAACAATCGTCTTCCCCAGAACATCGAGGAAGGAAACATCTATCTGCTCAGCGATTCCTACACACGCCGCACAGCCGGCGCGTTCTTCTGGGAAAGCGAAAATCTGCTTGTCGAGGACACCGACATTCACTATCTTTCCGGCTTTGGATGGCTGACACAGATGTGCAAAAACGTTGAATTCAAAGGCGTCAACTTCCTGCCTCGTGTCGGCAGCGGCAAGTACACCTCCTCCAACGCCGACCAGCTGCACATCGCCGGATGCGGAGGCTACTTCAGAGTCACCGACTGCAACTTCTCCATGGCGCATGACGATCCCATCAATATCCACGGCACCTATATGCGTGTGGATGAAGTCATCGACAACAGAACCGTGCGCATGACCTATGTTCATGGCCAGCAGGGCGGATTCCGTCAGTTCCATAAAGATGACGAAGTTCTGTTCTATACCCGCACTTGGCTTGAACAGGCATACGGACAGGACGAAAACAAACCGTTTATCGTTGAAAGCTCTGTTGGTCCGGGAGAAGAGTACAACGGAAGCAAGCTCAACCTCGAAACCGAAATCGTTACATTCAAGGAAGATCTTCCGCAGGAAACGCTTGATGATCTGCGCAAAACTATCGGCTGGCACGGCACAACCGAAGCACTCTTTGTCGCGGAAAACGCTACATATACACCAGAAGTTCGTATCAGCGGAAGCCACTTCAAAAGCATTCCGACACGCGGCATTCTGTGCACCACACGCAAACCGACCGTGATCGAAAACAATACGTTTGACAATATGTCAATGGCGAATGTCTATATGTCCAACGATGTCGACTACTGGTATGAGTCCGGACCGATCACCAATATGACGATCCGCAACAACACCTTCTATGTTCGTCCGACCGGTTCGACCGAATGGGGCGATGTGCCCGGTGTCTTCGTCAATCCGGTTACTGTCGATGCCAGCTCCATCGCCTGGGGCGAAAGCACACAGCGTCACCCTGAGTCGAGTGTGCACCGCAACATCAAGATCGATTCCAACACCTTCCATCTTTCCAGCGATCACGCTGTACGCGTAGAACGAGTCGATGGCGTCAACGTCACCAACAATACTGTTTTAAACGATATGACTCCTGATCTTTCCATCAGCTGTCCGACCTCTCTGTCCCTTGGACAGACGGTTCAGCTTGATGCTTCTGCAGTGCGTTCTCCACTGTGGAAAGATGTGTTCTCCTTCATGTCGTGCCGCAACGTCAATGTTGAAGGAAACAAGTTCGGCGATGACCTGAACCTCAACATCCGTCTCGAGGGCGATATGAGTGAAAGCGACATCACCAACAAAGACGCTGATCTGACACTCAACCAGAGCGGCGGCAACCCGGTGCAGTCCGCGACGGACATTCATTATCTGTCGAGCGATCCTTCCATTGCGGCAGTTGATGAAAACGGTATGCTGCGCGCGCTCAAATCCGGTACAGTCACCATCACCGCATGGGCTATGCAGGGTGAAAAACTGATTTCCAGCGATCCGGTTACGGTCGCGATCGAAGGCGAAGAGAGCGAAGACTTCACACTGAACGCCGACAAACGTACCGTCACCGCCCGCAATCAATCCATTCAGCTTAGTGCATCGGCTGAAGGTGTCCTCTATGAAGTGCTTGATCCCGTCACACGCAGACCTTCCTATAAAGGAGCAGTCGATGAGAACGGTGTCTATACCGGTCT
>CAOKFJ010000299.1 GCA_948467695.1 uncultured Allobaculum sp.
TTTTTCAGATCGAGATCCTTGACGTTTTCTTTGCCGATCATAAGCGTTCCAGACGAAATATCGTAGAGACGCGGTATGAGCATCGCCAGCGAAGATTTCGCCGACCCGGTCGCGCCGATAATGCCAAGCGTCGATCCGGACGGAACATGCAGCGTAATGTCGCTGAGAACATCTTCACGCGCTTCTCTGGAATACTTGAAACTAACATGTTCAAAATCAACCGAGCCATCCTGCATATCCAGTCCGTTCTCGGGAAGCTGCATGGTCGGCTTTTCGGCAAAGACATCTTCAATTCGCGAAATCGATGCGGACGAGCGTGTCAGAAGCAGGAACACGTTGGACATCAGGATAAACGAGTTCATGATCTGCAGAACATAGGACATGATGCCTGTCAGCTCGCCCACCTGCAGTGTTCCATGAATAATCATCATCGAACCAATCCCAAGCAGAACCACAATCGCCGTATACATTGCCGCCTGAAAAGCAGGAAGATTCAGAAAGGCGAAATGGTTCGTTCTTTCCACAAGCGAGGCGAGCTGATCATTGACTTCATCAAAGCGAACCGTTTCATAGTCTTTGCGCACAAAGGACTTCACCAGACGAATCGCGATCAGATTTTCCTCGACAACTTCATTGAGCAGATCGACCGTATTCTGAATGATGCGATACTGCGGAGCAACCTTGGAAATGATCCAGATCACCGCGATCGCCAGAACGGGCGCGACAGCGACAAAGACAAGCGAAAGCGACGGACTGATCGCAAAGCTTGCGATAATGCCAAGCACGAGCATCAGCGGTCCGCGGGCGATCGGACGTATGCCGTTGGTGATCGTATTCTGCAAAACCATGACGTCGCTTGTCAGACGCGTAATCAGTCCCGAAGATTCGAAATGGTCGATATTCTCAAACGAGAAGTTCTCGATGCGCTCGAACAGTTCGACACGAATGCGTCCGGCAAGCTTTGCGCTCGCGTTGGCGGCGCTTCTCGCATACAGAAGACCGAACACGAGCGAACCGATGGCGCAGAGAATCATCCAGAAACCGCGGCTGATGAAAACCGAAGTGTCGCGATTGAGCACGCCGACGTCGATAATGTCCGCCATGAGAAGCGGAATAATCAGTTCGAACGTTGTTTCAATCGTGACAAAAACAAGTGCCAGAACGAAATACTTTCGTATTCCTCTGGTCAGCGAAACAATAGTTGATCCGTTCATTTTTCCTCCCCTATTTATTTCTGTATCTCAATGTCTATATTTGCACAGTTTACGCAGACAAACTTGAATGTAAAACGCTCACTGCACCTGCACGCGTCAAAAGCGCTTCAATTCGAACACTCGCAACCGGCATACGCTTTCACCGCCTGTCCAGAATGCAGGTTTCTAAGTGTTATTGCCTGAATGGAGAAGCGTCTTTTCAAAACGCCGGAAACGAGGCGGACTGCCCGTTTTACATCGCCAAGTTTCGAAATCGGACATAAATTTGATGGACTTCTTCTCTTGTCTGCTTACGGCAATCAATTTAAAGAGTGAACCTGCCGTAAATATAGTAATATTTCCTTTGACAGACAAAATTTCCGTTCCGTCTGCACACTTTGTAATTGGAGGAAAATATGAGCTATCAGATTCCTAGAGGAACTCAGGATATTTATGGAGAAGAAAGCTATTCCTGGCAGCAGCTCGAATCGCTGTTCCGTCAGTTCTGTCTTCTGTATAACTTTGATGAAATCCGTACCCCGATTTTTGAACACACCAACGTTTTTAAACGTGAAAATGATTCCAGCGACATGGTCAACAAGGAAATGTACACCTTCACTCTGGCCAACTCGCACACTTCGCTGACCCTTCGTCCCGAAGGCACAGCCGGCGTTGTCCGCTCGTACGTGGAAAACAAAATGTACGCTTTGCCCGATCTTCCCGTAAAGCTGTACTACATCGGACCGATGCACCGTCACGAACGTCCGCAGAAAGGCCGTCTGCGCATCTTCAACCAGTTCGGTATCGAATCGCTCGGTCTCAAGAGCCCGTATGCCGAAGTCGAAGCCATGGTGCTCGCCTATTCCATTCTCCGCTCCCTCGGACTGGACAACATCACCATTCTGCTCAACACCCTTGGCGATGACGAGTCGCGCAATGCGTACCGTGCCTCGCTTAAAGAATACTTTGCGCCGTATGTCGATGATCTGTGCTCCGACTGCAAGCGCCGCTATGAACAGAACCCGCTTCGTCTTCTCGACTGCAAAGTCGACCACGACAAGGAGTGCATGAAAAACGCGCCCTCCATGGCGGACTATCTCAACGACGAAAGCCGTCAGTACTTTGAAACAGTCACCAGCCTGCTTGATGACATGGGTATTCCGTACCGTGTCGATCCCGCTTTGGTGCGCGGTCTTGATTACTACACACATACCGTTTTCGAAATCGTCAGCGAATCCAAATCCATGGGCGCGCAATCCACTCTGCTTGCCGGCGGCCGCTACGACAACCTGATCCCCTATTTTGGCGGACCGGAACAGTCCGGTATCGGCTGGGCGCTTGGCGAAGAGCGCATTCTGCTCGCGCTTGAAGCGGAAGGCATCAAAATCGGCGAAAAACCCGCTCTTGACGCCTATGTCATGGTTCTCGATCCCGAAGCGAGAAGCTATGCTTTCGAACTGCTGACTGAACTTCGCGCAAACGGTTTCCGTTCCGATATGGATTTTG
>CAOKFJ010000300.1 GCA_948467695.1 uncultured Allobaculum sp.
TGCACCCATTGAAACGGAGGACGCTGATAATGGACAAGCTGAAAATGCAGACCGGCTTTAGCGGAATTGGCATCTTCAACGGGATTGTTTCCAAGCATCAGGCATTCTTCCGGCTTGAGGCCAAGGTGTGCGCAGGTGTCGCCGAAGAACCGAGGATCGCTTTTGGAAAAAGATGAAGTGTCATAGCTGGTGATCCAGTCGAAAAGGTCGGGATCAATGCCCGCCCATTGCAGACGCTGGCGCATGGCGACTTTCGGGAAAACGGGATTGGATGCGCAGACGATGCGAAAGCCAAGCGCTTTGGCATGTTTAACCAGATCCTCGGCGTGCGGGACTTTTTGACAAACGGCGATGCATTCATCAAACTGCGTCTGATAGTATTTCGTAAACTCATCTTCATACGTGCGAAGCTGCGGATCAAAAGCGTCAGCGGTTGTGGTCCAGAAGCGTTCTTCGTTGGTCATTGAACCGTCATTGGCAAACATGGCTTTCGTGCCTTTGGCAATGGTCTTGAGCAGCTTTTCGCCATTCAGCCCAAACAGGCCCATATAGGCGGAGATGGATTTAAAATATAAAGGAATAAACGCTTCTTCATCCATCTGAAGAAGTGTGCCGTCCAGATCAAAAAACAGAGTGGTAATCATCAGAGTCTCTCCTTATGCATGCGTAATGAGTGCGGGGATAGGTTCATGTATCGTAATGGTCTATCTGATGGTTAAGTATACCTGAGGCAGATATGCCTTGTCACAGATCGAAAAACAGGCAAGAGAAAACCGCACAGTAAAGGGCAATCTGAATACAAACGCCAAAGAACCGGAGAATAGGAAAGGAGCAGAGTGACGACTATGGAGGACAGAAAACTTGAAGCAGCGCTCAAAGAAATTCAAAACCTGCACCAGCTGCTGGATGAACATCATATTTCGTATTCCGTGCCCGACTGGCTTCAAAACGAACTGAAGCATACGCATGCACTGAAGGCGCCTGCCGTATCCAAACCCTCATCGTCTTCTGTTCAGAATGCGCGAAAAGCAGCTCCAGCCAGACCGGCAAGCTTTGAGCAGCCGAATCTGCAGAAAGACTTGAGCGTGCGCGAAAAGCCGAAGATGTCCGATCCGATCATGCCTAACGAAAAGCCGGAAAGTCAGGGCGCGGAGCAGAAAAATGCGATGAGCACAGTACAGTCTGAAACACTTCAAACCTTTTCTGTGTCTGCATCGTCTGTCAAAATGCCGCTTGAGCAGGCGACAGAGCTGATGCTCAGACGATTTCATGGCAGAGCGGACCGTTATTCGCTTCAGGCGCGAAACGGCAAATTCTATCAGCCATGCCAGAGACAGGCGGATGGAACGTGTCAGCGGCGAACAGCTCAGGGCAAGTTTGCCTGCAAAGGCTGCACGGACCGTATCGTTCAGCCGATCGAGCCGGGCATGTATGCCGATCATTTAAGCGGCAGACGCGCACTGGCGATATCGCCGCTGCTCGAAGATGGGCGCGTGTGGTTTGTGTGCTTCGAGTTTGTCGGCGAGGCGGGAAAGAAAAAATCGCAGAGCATTCTGCAGGCGGCTCGTTCATATGGAATGGACGGCATTGAAGAAATTCCCGCCTACGATCCCGAAAATGCCCTTCGCTTGTGGTTCTTCTTTGCGATTCCCATCGACGCCAACCGTGCCGCCAGCTTTGCGACAAGTCTTCTTCTCAATGCGATTGCCGCGGGCGAGCTGACGGATTTTTCCGCGTTTGATGAAGTGTTCCCCAAACCGGGAATTCGCGATCAGAAAACGTACATCCGCCCGCTCGAACTGCCGCTGTTTGGCTGTTTTGATGACCGTGCGGCACTTGCCGCAAAAAAGAAAACCGGTTTTCTCGATCGTGATCGCAAGCTTGCGGATCATCCGTTCGAGCTGCTTGAACGGATCGAGGCCATAACCCCTGCGCAGATCGATACGCAGATTAAAGAATGCAGAGCGTATTCGCGCCATGAACTGTTCAATGGCGAAGGAAAGATCAAAGAAGATGCATCTGTGCAGCCCCGCCTGCTTTTTGACGACAATCCCGATCCGTTTCATATGGAAGACCTGTCCTCATCCGGTGCGATTCGCATTGTGCAGAAAGGGCGCATATGGATCTGCACCGATCATCTGTCTTCAAAATCCATTGCCCAGCTGATGGCAATGGGATCCTACTGGAACCCGGCATATACGCGAAAAAATGCGAAGTATGCCAATGGAAGCCGCGTGATCAGCCTTGCGCGAAAAGAAGAGGGAACACCATTCGAAGCGGCAAAATCGAAAGAAACAGCGGAGGCGCAATCGGATTCGTCCTGCGGCGCATCATGGATTTCTCTGCCGCGGCATCTGCTGGATCAGGTGCTGTTTCGTCTCAATCAGGCGGGCGCGAGCATTCAGCTCGATGACAAGCGCGTGACGGGAACACCGGTGAACATCCGATTCAATGCGCAGCTCCGCCCTGAACAGGTGCCCTTGCAGGCTGCGCTGCTCGAACAGGGAAGCGGCATCCTTGAAGCGGCGACCGGAACCGGAAAAACGGTGATCGGCGCTTCGCTTATCGCAGCGCATTCGACAAGCACGCTTGTTCTTGTCAATTCCAAGGAAATCCTGCAGGGATGGGTCGAGGCGCTCAATAAATTTCTCGAATTTGAGACCCCGGAATTTGTACA
>CAOKFJ010000301.1 GCA_948467695.1 uncultured Allobaculum sp.
TCCACAATCCCGTGATGATATTGACAAACAGAAACACACCGTACACGGCACAAAGCATGCCGGCTCGGACCATTGATCGAATTTTCATACTTCCCATTTTATAACATCTGAGGACGAAACAAATCCTAACCATGCAATAGATGCATGAATCCCCCACCGGCACTCTCATTTTTCGTGTCCGTTTGACGCTATTTTGGGATGGTTCATGCATAAAAACGCTTTCCGCAAAAAAAGCCTTCACCCCAAAGTGAAGACTTGATGATTTCTGCACGCTCGTGAAACGAAGCCGCAAGAGTGAACAACTGCTGCTAACGGGTATAGGCGTAGCGGTTGCCGGCATAGCGGCTCGATCCATAGCCGATGATCGGGAAGAATACAACGCTCAGCAGATAAATGCCAAGGAAATAGCCGATGCCGTGTCCATAGGCAAGAGAAATGTTATAGCAGAGCACAGCCTGGATAATCGCGGACAGAAGAGACAAACCGTAGGCGAAAATGAGCATCATCTGGTTGAGATTGGCGTCTCCATACATATACAGAAGCTGCGCGGCGATCAGGATTGCCAGTTCAATCCAGAACATTTTTGTCTGCCAGCTGATTTTGTACAGAATATACGTGTTGTAAATCGGAATCAGCGCTTTCCAGCCCGCTTCACCGGCTTTTGTGAACATTTTCCATAAACCGATGGCGATAATCACATATACGATGATGGTAATGGCGCCCAGCCATCCCAGATCCATATTCACTGCGGAAACATAGGGGAGAAACGATCCAGCTAACATAAAAGCCTCCTTTTGAATGCCATGAAGCAATGGCATCCGGTTGATTTATGTATATTTTACCTTTCGTTTCTCTTATCGATTCCGACGTGCCCGACTTCATGCTGCGCATTGGCGCACGTCATGCATTCATGCACAGCGCCGGCGATCGTCCCGCTGATCCGTGTCTCTATTCTTTTATTCTTCTTCGAATGACCAGAAGCAGTCGCCCGGAATTTGTTCAAGTCCAAGCTCCTTCTGCAAAGCGATCGATGCCGCGTTGTCCGCGAACACATCGCCATACGGAATCAGATCCCGGTTCATGGCGAAATCGATCAGCGTGCTTTCAATGCGGCACGCATAGCCTTTGCGGCGGTACGGCTCAAAGACTTCAAGCATGCCAAGCGATCCTTCATTGTGAATTCCCGCAAATCCGACGGGATTTTCTTCCATGTCAAACGCGATCAGAATGTCTCCGTTATCCACCAGCGGGCGCAGTTCGTCATCGCCGATCAGATCGTAGCGGGCGCGAATCCATTTGTAATCCTGTGGAAAACTGGCGCGAAAGCGCATAGGCGCGCTGGCTTTGGGCGCTTCCTTTCCCGTCCATACGTAGTGATGCGATCGGCACAGCTTTCTTTGCGGCGCGAACTCTCTGTACGCATCAACAGCCCCTCTGCCAATCACATTGATGATCGGATACGCCTTGTACGCCTGTTCGTGTTTTCTCAGCCATTCCATCGCTTCTTTTTCATTTTCGCTCTGGAGAATGACAAGATTCTGGCTTTCGAGCACGCCCATTTTTCCCGAGGGACTGCTCTCCAGAAGCTTTCCGGTATCTCTTCGCTCCAGATTGTAAAAAGGAGCGTATAAAAATTTTTCGTCCATTTTTTCTCTCCTCGTCCTGTCGTCTTCCTGCATAGGCAATACTGTTCCTGCACTATGGCAAGGTATGGAAATCCGGATCTGAATAATGGTTCACCTATCGAATTTCTGCAGCGCTTTGCTGCAGGGATTTCCCTGATGTCAGGACTTCTGCTTCAAGCATATCCCGAAAGTCCGCGCTGACAAACAGGATATGGGCAGTGCGACTGCATTATCTGCTTTTCATAAAACCAGATAATGAAAAAGACGGACCTTTCGGTCCGTCGAATTCTCAGTTATGTTTCTGACTGCGCAAAAACTAGTCTACAACGTAAGGCAGAAGAGCCATCTGACGAGCGCGTTTGATAGCGGTAGCCAGCTGTCTCTGGTAGCGAGCGCGAGTTCCAGTAACGCGTCTGGGGATGATTTTTCCGTTAGCGTTGATGAAACGTTTCAGAAGTTCGACATCTTTGTAGTCGATTTCTTTGATTTTATTTTTTGTGAAGTAGCAAACTTTTTTGCGACCCATGCGCTGTTTTTTGAAAGCCATGTCGGATCTCCTTTCTTAAAATGGTAAGTCGTCTGAAGAAATATCAAGTGTCTGCGAATCATCGATGATTCCGTCACTGGAATCATTGGCAGGTGCTCCTCCAAAACCGCTGTTTGCGTTCTGGTAGGAAGAATTGCCGAATCCGCTGTCTACGCTTTTGGCGTAGGAGTTCTGGGCAGATGAACCATATCCGTAACCGCTGTTTTGCTGGCTGTATCCTCCGCCGGAATATCCGTTATCCTGATATCCGCCGTCGTTGTAGCCGTAGCCGCCCTGATCCTGACCATATCCGCCCTGCGAGCGTTTGGGTTCAAGGAACTGGACACTGTCCGCGATTACATCTGTGGTATAGACTTTCTGTCCCTGTGCATTGACGTAGCTGCCGGTCTGAATTCGTCCTTCGACGGCGATCAGCGAGCCTTTATGCAGGAAACGTCCCATATTCTCCGCTGTTTTGCTGAACGCAACACAGCCGATGAAGTCCGCTTCGGGCTGTCCGGGCGTT
>CAOKFJ010000302.1 GCA_948467695.1 uncultured Allobaculum sp.
GACAAATTATGGATTGGACGAAAGGATGTCCGCTGATATGAAAAAAGAAGATGTCGCGCCTTTGCTTTGTGTAAAAGGCGTTTCGAAACGAATCAGAAAGAAGCAGATTCTTGATCACGTGGATCTGACGGTCATGCCCTGCGAAGCCGTCGGACTTGTAGGACCGAATGGATCGGGAAAATCTTCCTTGATGAAATGCGTATCGACCGCATACAAAAAAGACGCCGGGACAATTACGATCGGCGGCTATGAAGTGGACAAAGATCATGCCAAAGCTATGGAAAGCGTAGGTATGTGCATTGAAAATCCTGCGCTGTATTCAGGCATGAGCGGAAAAGATCATATTCGCATGTATGCCGGTTACAACCGCGTAGCCATGAGTGATCCGTGCATCCCGGAAATTCTGGAGTATTGCGATCTTGGAAATGCCCTGTCAAGACGGACGGGAACCTACTCTGTCGGCATGAAGCAAAGGCTAGCAATCGGACTGGCGCTGCTGGGAAATCCAAAGCTTCTTCTTTTGGATGAACCGACCAACGGTCTTGATCCGGAGAGCACGTTCAAGCTTCGCAAGCTTCTCGAAGAGAAAAAAGCGCAGGGCGTATCGATGCTGGTGACCAGCCATGTGCTGGGCGATCTCGAAAAAATCTGCGATCGCTTTCTCTTCATTAAAGAAGGGAAGATTATCCGATCGGTTTCCAAAAGCGAAATTCGGGATCACTTCCACTCCTACGCCTTTGAAGTGGGCGATTCGACTAAGGCGCATGAGATTTTGAAGCCGTATATTCGCACTGAATCGGGTAACTATTTCGAAGCTGATTTTCCAAGTACCGATATCTTTGAATCCGCACTGTCCGCGCTCGCCTGCAGAGCGCAGGTTAAAGATGTATACCGCATCGAAAGCGATCTCGAAGCTCTCTATAAACAGATTTACGGAGAAAGCCGATGACGAACTTTATATGGATATGGCTCAAGGCGCGAAAGCGGACGCTTTTTCTCATCGCTGTTCTGGCTCTTCTGTCAGGTACGGCGAGTGTTTTTGTGCAGAAAAGAGAAGCGGTCAATGAACAGTTCGTCAGAGCGGAGATGGTGGAAGAATGGTACGAAAACACGAAAATGGAACTTGTTGGCGGTGAAGTCAGCGAGTGGAATAACTACATCGGCGATATGCTCAGCGATCTGGGCATACTGCGAACACTTTGGAGCGATCCGGCAGCCAATTCCGATCAGATTGTGGAATACGAGAATGCCTACTATGCCAAAGCCGTACGTGATCGGGATTACTGCATGCGCGTGCTGCATGAAAATGTCGAGGATATCGAGCGAAAACTTGAACTGGCTAAAGCATACGAGGAAAGAGGATGGAAACAGCCGCTGAATCCGATCGAACCTCGTGCGGATTATATGGTGTACAGTACTTCTCATTCTTTCTCGGTATGGGTGCTGCTTGTACTGGGAGCGGCTTGCGCAATCGGAACATGGATCTGGGCGGCGATGAGCGAGTCGAGAGAATATATGCTGCTGTTTGGACTTCCGTACTCCAAAAGACAGCTCTTTGGCGGACTGCTGATTCTGGGGACATGTCTTTCAATGCTGTTTATGTTCCTGCAGTATGGAAGCGCATGGCTTGCCGGTATGATGGTTTCAGGAAACGATCCTTTGCTAGTGATTGAAAATGGTGAAATAGCCGTCTGCTCGCAGGCGGGTTTGCGCAATGTGATATATCCCGCTGCGATGGGACTGTTCTTTTCATGTTTGAGCGCGCTGGTCGGCGTATGGATTCGAAGCATATCCGATACGCTGATGGTCCTTGTCATTGTTTTGATGGCGGTTTATTTTTCCTTCGCGAATATTTCATGGTTTTCGCAGGTGCCAATCTGGATATGGAGCGTGCTTGCCCTGTCTGCACTTGTCGCGATCGGGCTGGCATGGCGAAAATTTGCGTATGAAGCGTAGAAGAATGCTGAAAACGGATATATGCACGTACAAGTAACAGAGTGCCGCAAAACAAGGCGAGGAAAGAGGGGAAGTATGGCGAAAAATCGAATGGAGAAATCGCACAAAATAATGCTGCTGATTGCAGCTGTGTTTGTTGTAGTGTTTGTCGCGGTCGTAATCAATGACCATATTCAGTTCCAGAACCATGCTGAAGAAATCGGCGGCGTTCTCAAAGACAGTGCTCCTGCTAAAATGCAGGCGGCATGGTTTACGATCGTGTGCGTTCGTTTTACCGAGTTTATGGTTCCAGCTTTGTGTATCGGCGGGGCGGCGATCATTATGCATATACGCGAGAATCGCAAGCCATCTGCAAGAAAGAAACAGAACTGGGATTGACCGTTTATAAGACTCACCTGTCATGAGTCCTGCAGCGGTCCACACGTTCAGTATGTAATGTAAATTTAGATACTGTTTGTTCAAGCCGAGAACATTGGAGTCTGCTCCTCTGTTCTCGGCTTTTATTCGATATATGGAGGGGATTAACGATCAAAGACAAAGCATGAATCTATGCATGTGAAAAATATCTAAAAAATCACAATCAAGTGTTGCATCGCCGTATGTCCTGTGGTAATCTAAGTCAGCTGTTGAAAAACGGCACGCATCGAATCGTCAGAAATAAAATGTGACTATTCACCGATAACTCAAACTCAAAAAAACGCGTGAAGGATCAGCTGTT
>CAOKFJ010000303.1 GCA_948467695.1 uncultured Allobaculum sp.
AGGTTTTTGATGACATATTGTCGAGATTGACAACGCCAAGATAAACCTCCGTCTTCTGGCATGTGCGCCGGAAGACAAGAGCGATATTGCAGTTCTCGTTGGCCAGTGATTCATAGACGTTGACGAGTTTATCGAGAGAATCTTCTTCTTTCTCGGTTACCCAGCGATTGAGCTGAAACCAGCGGATGTTGTAGCCGGGCTGAAAGCCGCCATCCTGTTCAAACTCTTTGTTTTCATTCAACGGAACATACAAAGGTTCAAGAACTGGCAGGTGCGCATTGAAGATTTCCACGCCCAGATGAGCCAGACGATCCATTGTCAGTTCTTTCGACTGGGCATCCTTTGGATCAGGCATCTGTGTCTGCACATCATTTCGAAGTTCTTCCACTTTCTTTTCCTGATTGGAAGATAGCGTACTTGTACTCGCCACCATATTGCCTACGGCGTTGCCGAGGCTTCCGATCGGATTCATCGGCTTTTTAGGTGCAGTGGATGCCGAAGGATTTAAATTTGAGAGATCCTTTTTCAAGTCGGATAGTTTCATGTTCATTCTCCGCAATTATGTATTCATCAAATTTGTTCGCAAGTTCGTGTCGGGTTTGATTTCCATCGCCTATACGCTGAAAATCCAGAGCGTTTTTAGAGTGTTTTCCAGGCAAGCGCTTTTTCAAAAGTATTAAGTGCTGACTGGATATGACGCTGCGCGCTCTCGCATTTGGAAAGCTGCTGATTGGCTTCTTCAATATCGTTTTCGCGATCTTCCAATTCAGGAGAGATTGAGCCGAGATAGCGGATCACGCTGTTTACAAATGCATCGATCCACGCGCCGCACTCGCTCGCATGTCTTGTCTGAAGAGTCTGGCTGTATTCGTCCAGCGTATGGCGGATCTGCGCTTCAATATCGCTGCTTAGCTTATGGAGCATTTCTTTGATCTGTTCGTCATCCGTCGATTCCAGATGCAGGGCGATTTTCATGTTTTTTGGAAGAGGCGGCTGGATATCTTTGCCGGCAAAAGGCGTTTTGCGCAGATACTGCAGCATATATAACCGCAGGTCGTCTGCAAGATTTTCATCACTGTCATTCAGATCTCCGATCTGATCGAAAATTCTGTTCGCAGCGCTTTGCGCATGGGCATACCAGAACAAAGCAGAAGCATTGCTTTGACTAAGCAGTGTTCGCTGTGTCCATTCAGGAAGTTCTTCATTGATGCTCTTTTCCAGATTGCGCACTGCGCTTTGGATGAGTTCATCTTTTGCGCATACAGGGCTGTTTTCATCATCAGTATCTTCATCTGTCCCTTTTTCCAGACTGCTCATTGCTTCGTCTGTCTGATTCATAACGTCTGCTTCTGCAGCTGAACCCGCTTCAAATCCGTTCTCCTGATTTGAAAACATGATTTCTTCATATTTGCGTTCAGATTCTCTAAGCAGGTCATTGGTATATTCGTTGAAGACTTTTTCAAACAGTTCAGTACGCTCTTCAAGCGTCATGATTGCACCGGGATTTCCATCGTCGTCATGCTGGGCGGAAAGATTGAATGAATCGTAGTCGTAATCCTGTCCGTATGGATACGCGATTTCATTAGCTTTCTTGTACGCTTCCTGAACCTTCTGCTGAAATTCCCGATCAAGCTGTTTGAATTTCACCTGTCTTGTTTCGTACGTATTGTCGTTTTTCGGTGCTTCCCATTTGAACTGTTCCATGAACTTCTGCCGTTCTTTCAGTTCCTGTTCCATCTTCGCCAGATCAATAAAGCCCTCGAATACTTTTGTCAGACTTTCGACAGAATAATACTCGTGATCAAAATCGGACTGATCAGCCATGTATTTTCCATATTCGACAAGATCCTCTTCCTGAATCGCGGAAGCTGCGGCTTTGAGTTTTTCTTCGATCTGATGACGAAGCGCATCGAACGCATTGATGCGCTTGGCGTGTTCGCTGGAATAGTCATTGCGGCGAGCAGAAATCTGTGTGCCGGCGAGCTCAATATCCTCAAGAAGCTGGTGAAGCATATCAAGCATCGCATTGCGCGCTTTTACAGTAGAGGGATAGGACATCCAGATTGCCTGCTCAATCGAAGACGCATTCTTTCCGATACTGAGCTGTTCATCGAGCGCCGCGGTCATGGCGTTAAGCTCTTTGTCATAGTTTCCTCGGGCAACTTGTTCCTGCGTCTCTTTCGAGAAATGGACAAGCTGATCGCATATAAGATTGAGCAGTTCGTTAGCGGTGATCAGCTCTTTTGTTAGCGGCTCAAGAACAATACAATCCGAATCTGCATTTCTGTCTCTATGCAATTCAAGATGCTTTTTCAGCAGTTCGTATTCGTTTTTCGGACCTTCAAAATACAGGTGAACGGCTTCTTCGCCATCCTGATGGTTCGCCTTGATCGCTTCGCATATTTCGGCAAGATTCTCAAGAAAATATCCAGGGTCGATTTTCCCGCTGACACGCTGACCGAGCGAATCGCTATCGGCATGGAGCCGTGTCCAGGGCTCGCCCTTGTTTTCGCGCGCTTCAAAGCGCGTGCTTTTTTCAAAGGGATTGCTGATGATTTTGAGTTCAGTCATAACGAATCGCTTCCTTTCGCGTAGTTGCGTTTTCCAATTAACCTAAGAAGAACACAAATTCAGAACTACAGCTGAATCCGTGTTCTTCTTTTTTGT
>CAOKFJ010000304.1 GCA_948467695.1 uncultured Allobaculum sp.
GCCGTATGTTCGATGGCTGAGATTTGAATGCCATTCATGATACGATGATGACAGTTGTACGAACATCCTGACAAGCGATGCAGCATCTCAGGAATGTTCAATCGCATCCTGCCTTTTCGAAGATACAGGATGCGTCTGGAGGAAACACATGCTTGATTTTATTCACAACATTCAGACGAAAGTCTATTTCGGCAAAGATGTCATCAGCCATCTTGATGAATCTCTTCGCCCCTTTGGAACACGCGTTCTGCTGACGTATGGCGGCGGATCCGTTAAACGCTCCGGTCTTTACGACAAAGTTATGACCATTCTCAAAGATGGCGGCTTTACAGTGACAGAACTTGGCGGAATCGACCCCAACCCCCGCATTGAATCGGTACGCGAGGGCGTAAGACTGTGCAAAGAAAACGATATCGACGTCATTCTCGCTGTCGGCGGCGGATCGACCATCGACTGCTCCAAAGCAATCGCCACCGGCGTCTATTACGAGGGCGATCTGTGGGAAATGTGCGCCACAAAACACGGCGTGCTCAAAGCTCTGCCGCTCGTCGATATCCTCACGCTTTCCGCTACCGGATCTGAATTTGACGCGGCCGCGGTTATTTCCAATATGGAAACCAATGAGAAACTTGGCAGCACCTACACCTACCCCAATGTATCGCTTTGCGATCCGCAGAACACCTTCACCGTGCCGAAAAACCAGACAGCTGCCGGCACAGCCGATATCATGAGCCACATTTTTGAAGGTTACTTCTCGCAGACAAATGACAGCGATCTCTTTGATGGCATCGCCGAGACAGTTCTTCGATCCTGCATCAAAAACCTGCCGATCGCGCTTGCAGAGCCTGACAATTATTCCGCCCGCGCCAATCTGATGGCCAACTCCTCAATGGCATGCTCCGGCATGCCCGAATACGGCAAACAGAAAACCGGCTGGCCCTGCCACGCGATGGAACATGAACTGTCCGCATACTATGACATCACGCATGGCGTCGGACTTGCCATTCTCACACCGCGCTGGATGCGCTATATCCTCAAAAAAGATCCGTCCTGCGTATGGCGCTTTGCACAGTTTGCACGCAATGTGTGGGGTTTGGAAGGCGACGATGAAATGGCTCTTGCTAATGCAGCGATCGATCGTACGGAAGAATTCTTTAAAGAATCCGGACTCCCGATGAATCTGACTGAGCTAGGCATCGACGATACGCACTTTGAAGCCATGGCAGCGCATGCCAACGCGAACGGACGCTTCGCGCTTGGTTTTGTACCGCTGACAAACGAAGATATCGTTGAGATCTTCAAAGCATCGCTTTAAGCCATAACCGCTCTCTTTGCACGTTTATGAATATTTTAAAGTCATCCTTTACGGATGGCTTTTCTTTACTTTATGCGCGCACGGACGTCAAAAGAGGGAAATAAGGAATAGCTCTTGCGGGCAAGTGGGGAAGGGATAAAGGCGCGAGTCTCTATAATAGAAGCAGTTATGAAAAAAGCCCGATAGACTATCCGGGCTGATCAATACAGGAGGTACAAATTTATGTGTACTGGTCTTTCCTATACAAACGGCAGCAGCCGCTACTTCGGCCGCAACCTCGACCTTGAAGTCGATTATCCGGTCAGCGTCGTCATCACACCGCGCAATTTCCCGTTTCATTTTCGCAATGGTGAAACCCTCGATAAACACAATGCCATCATTGGCATGGGCATGATTGAAAACAACTATCCGCTCTACTTTGAAGGCATCAACGACAAAGGGCTTGGCATGGCTGGTCTGGCGTTCTGGAACAGCTGCCATTATTTCCCTGAAATGAAAAACAAACGCAACTATGCGTCCTTTGAAATCCTGCAGTATATTCTGGGCACATGCTCAACCGTCGATGAAGCGAAAAAGGAATTCGAGACAATCAACATCAGCAACCTCGGATTTTCCGCAAACTATGCCCCAAGCCCGCTTCACTGGCTGATCAGCGACGGGACAAAATCTATCGTTGTCGAAGAGACCAAAGCGCATGGACTTATGGTCTATGATGATCCGTTTAACGTTCTCACCAACGAACCGGAATTCCCGTTCCATGTCAACAATCTCTCGTTCTACGCCAATGTTTCCAACAAACTCGAAAACTTCACCGACACCCGTTTCGCACCCGATTTTCCCGGATTCATCAAAATGGGCGCAGGCATGGGATCTGCAGGACTGCCTGGCGGTATGGATTCCATCTCCCGCTTTGTAAAAGTCGCTTTCACCCGTCTGAATTCGACAAATGTAAAAGACCAGGAAGCCGATAACATCGCGCAGTTCTTCCACATCCTGCAAAGCGTTCTGCAGACACGCGGAAGCGATCAGGTCAAAGAGGGCGAATATGAAGTCACACAGTACTCCTGCGGCGCCAACCTCAAAACCGGACGCTTCTACTACACCACCTACAACAATCCTTCGCTTTGCGCAGTCGATCTTTTTGGAGAGGATCTCGAAAGCGAAAAATTGATTTCCTATCCCGTTGTACGCGATCTTCTCGTACACGTTCAAAACGCAAAATAAGGTTTCACCGTCTTCTCCTCCTGAACACTTCGCCATGCGCCGGCGAAGTGTTCTTTTGAACCAACGCGACTTACGTCGCGGTGATCGCACCAACGTTCATAACCACCG
>CAOKFJ010000305.1 GCA_948467695.1 uncultured Allobaculum sp.
CAAATCCATTACACCGGTTGTCATCACCGGCGGCATGGACAAAAACGCTTCTGTTGCTCCGGCATGCGACAGCGTCAAAGCTGGTGCAGATCCTGTTATGGCGATTACCGTGATGGACAACACCGATGACGTTGAAACAGAAATTCTTGTTAAAGAAGAACCCGCAAAAGCAGACAACAAGAAAAAAGAATCCGGATCCAAAAAAGAATCCGGCAAAGATGAAAAGAAAAAGAAGAAAAAATTCAGCATCAACTTCGACCTGCTTCAGAAATTCGGTAAAGCCCTGATGGTTGTTATCGCCGTTATGCCGGCTGCCGGTCTGATGATTTCCGTCGGAAAACTGATCGCCATGATGGGCGGCGACATTGCCATCGTCAGCACCATCGCTACGGTTACCGAAAACATCGGCTGGGCGATCATCAACAACCTTCATCTGCTCTTCGCAATCGCCATCGGCGGAAGCTGGGCTAAAGAGCGCGCCGGCGGTGCGTTCGCGGCTGCGATTGCCTTTATTCTCATCAACAACATCACCGGTCAGGTATTCGGTGTAACAACCGACATGCTTGCCGATCCCAATGCGATGACACATACCCTGTTCGGTCAGCCGATGCCGGTTGCCAACTACTTCGTCAACATCCTCGGCGCTCCCGCGCTCAACATGGGTGTATTCGTTGGTATGATTTCCGGTTTTGCCGGCGCGATCATCTACAACAAGTACTACAACTACCGCAAACTGCCTGATGCCCTGGCATTCTTCAACGGCAAGCGTTTTGTACCGCTGGTTGTTATCGTATGGTCCGTTATCATCGCTATGATTCTGTGCGTTGTATGGCCTACTGTTCAGCTTGGCATTAACAGCTTTGGCATGTGGATTGCCACTTCTTCGGAAACTTCTCCGGTTCTGGCACCCTTCGTTTACGGAACTCTTGAACGTCTGCTTCTGCCCTTCGGTCTGCATCACATGCTGACTATCCCGATGAACTACACCTCTTTTGGCGGAACATATGTAATCGCTACTGGCGCGCAGGCTGGCGCTGCTGTGTATGGTCAGGATCCGCTGTGGCTCGCATGGGTCAACGACCTGATCAACTACAAGAATGCAGGCGATATGGCTGCCTACAACGAACTGCTCACCACTGTAACTCCCGCCCGCTTCAAAGTCGGTCAGATGATCGGTGCTACAGGTCTGCTTCTCGGTATTGCTTATGGTATGTACCGCCGCGTCGACAATGACAAAAAGAAACAGTACCGTTCCATGTTCGTTTCCATTGTTCTTGCCGTATTCCTTACCGGTGTAACTGAACCTCTTGAATTCATGTTCATGTTCGCCGCTATCCCGATGTACATCGTTTACGCCATTCTCCAGGGATGCGCTTTTGCCCTGGCTGGCATCTTCAATCTTCGTCTCCACTCTTTCGGAAACCTTGAATTCCTGATGAGAACCCCGATGTCTCTTGAAGCCGGACTTGGCGGAGATATCATCAACTTCCTCATTGCCTGCGTTGTATTCTTCGCAATCGGCTACTTCGTTTCCTACTGGATGATCGGCAAATTCAACTACGCTACACCCGGCCGCAATGGCAACTACTCCACAGATGACGACGCAGCGGCATCTTCCGAAAGCTCCGCGAAAAAAGGCGACGGCAACTCCCAGCCCGAACGCATCATCGCTCTGCTTGGCGGCCGCGACAATATCGTGCTTGTTGACGCCTGCATGACTCGTCTGCGTGTTACCGTTAAAGAGATCGATAAAGTTGCGGATCTGGACGCATGGAAAGCCGAAGGCGCCATGGGTCTGGTGAAAAAGGACAATGGCATTCAGGCGATCTACGGCCCGAAAGCCGACGTTCTCAAATCGGATATCAACGATATTCTCTAAGCATCGCTCACGTCGATCTAACTGCCTGACAGTTCAAGGAGGATTTACGTGAAACTTCTTACTCTAAACACCCATTCTCTTGAAGAAGAGAACATGGCTGAAAAACAGCAGCAGTTCGTGGAGTTTGTTTTACGCGAACAGCCTGACATTATCGCTCTGCAGGAGGTCAATCAGACCATCGCGGCAGAAGCGTATCATGGACCGGCGTACGGTCTGCACCAGATTCTTGGAAATGTGTCTTTGCATAAAGACAACCATGCGCTGCAGATCGCCCGTCTGCTTCACGAGGGCGGACAGGATTACCACTGGGTATGGCTGCCCGCAAAAATCGGCTACTCCAAATACGATGAAGGTCTGGCGCTGTTTTCGAAAAAGCCCATTATCAGCTGCGAAAACCTGCTTGCTTCGGTTGTCAACGAATACGAAAACTACCGGACACGCCGCATCCCCGGAATCCGCACGGAAGACGGCTGGTTCTATTCGGTTCACCTTTCCTGGTGGAACGATCCGGATGAACCGTTCATCGACCAGTGGACACGCCTTCAGCCTGTCCTCAACGCGCACAAGTCTTCAAAACTCTGCGTGCTGATGGGCGACTTCAACTCGGATGCCCGCATCACCGGCGAGTCGGCTGATGCCGTCGCCGCTTCGGGTTTCTTCGATACTTACCTTATGGCAGATGAAAAAGACGGCGGCATGACCGTCGGCGGTCTGATTGACGGCTGGGAAAACCAGCCGGAAAAAGGACCGAAACGCATCGACC
>CAOKFJ010000306.1 GCA_948467695.1 uncultured Allobaculum sp.
ATCGTTCCCTTGGACTGACTGGACTCGCCTTTGTTCGCCATCGATTCTTTCAGAACCTCAAAAACTGCCTGCGCGGCGTTTGCCGCCTGCAATAGAGATGGCAGATAGAGTGTTCCCGCTTCATATCCAGCGCCTACAATATCCAGCGCGGGAATCAGTTCCTTTTCCGCGATATCGAGCTCATTCATTCCCTCGCTCATCAGTTTTTTCGCCGCGTCTGCCGCATCCGCATCCAGTCCTTTGATAATCGCTTCCTGAAGGGTATACCCTTCTTTTTTTGCGGTGAATTCGTTTTTCGGGGCATTTGCGCCATCAGACTGAACGGGAGCATATCTTTGCGTGTAGGTACGGCATCCAGGATCTTCGCCATTGATCACCTTGAATGCATGGATCGTATCGGTCAGATCCGCGATGGAAGGATTGATGATCGCAAAACGCAGTCCCGCCTGCAAAGCCGCATTCAGGAACGTGCGGTTCATCAGCTTGCGCTCAGGCAGACCAAAGGAAATATTGGTCACGCCCAAAATTGTCGGTGCTCCCCATTCTCTGGAAATCACTTCGATGGCTTTAAGCGTTTCTTTTGCCTGATCCTGCTGCGCGGAAATCGTCAGCGACAGGCAGTCGAACCATAAGCGATCCTTGCTGATTCCGTATTTTTCTGCCTCTTCAAGCATTCTCTTCGCGATCTCGATTCGTTTTTCTGCCGTCTGGGGAATTCCCTCTTCGTCCAGACAGAGTGCTACAACGCTTGTGCCGTATTTCTGTACAAGTGGGAAAATCGCATCCATGCTTTCCTGCTTGCCGTTGACGGAGTTGATCGCCGCTTTTCCATTGACGGCTCGAAGACCGGCTTCAAGCGCTTTGGGGTTGGACGAGTCAAGAAGAAGCGGCAGATCGCATACGCTCTGTATCGCGCGTATGGCTGCCGGAAGCATCTTTTCTTCATCCACACCCGGATAGCCGACATTGACATCAAGCATATCCGCGCCGGCTTCCTGCTGTTCAATCGCAAGTCTGGCGACATAGTTCAGATCATTTTCGAGCAGCGCCTGCTGCAGGCGTTTTTTGCCGGTCGGATTGATGCGCTCGCCTACGATTCTCACTTGATCGAGAGAGAGCGTGCGAGTCGGCGTGCAGATCGACTGCGGTTTGTGAACTGTTCGCTGTTTTACCGTTCGCCCTTCCAGTTCCCCTTTAAGCGCGTGAATGGTTGAGGGTGTTGTTCCGCAGCATCCGCCCGCAATGCTTACACCTGCATCAAGAAAAGCCTTTGCGGCATTCACAAATTCTTCATCGCTCAAATGATAGGAGCCGTCTTTGGGATCAGGAAGACCGGCGTTCGGTTTGGCGATTACCGGAAGAGCGGTAAGCGTCGTGAGTTTTGCGAGAAGCGGCGCAAGCTGTTTCGGTCCAAGCGAGCAGTTGATGCCGATCGCATCGGCGCCAAGCGACTCGCAAAGACAGACCATGCTCTCCAGACTTGCGCCCGCAAAAGTCCGTCCGCTCTCTTCAAAAGTCATTGTCACAAACACAGGCAGACTGGAGTTCTCTTTTGCCGCAAGCAATGCGGCTTTCACTTCATACAGATCCGTCATCGTCTCGATCGCAATCAGATCCGCACCGGCTTTGACACCCGCTTTGATCATCGCTGCGAACGCATTATAGGCATCATCGAATTTCAGAGGTCCCATCGGTTCCATAAGCATCCCGCATGAACCGATATCCAGCGCAACTTTCGCGCCGGTCGATTTGGCAGCACCTTTAGCGATGCGGATGCCTGCCTCAATGAGCTCGCCGCAATCGAGACCATGCGCATTTGTCTTTAGCGGATTTGCTCCAAACGTATTGGCAAAGATGATATTCGATCCTGCTTTCGCATAGGATTCATTGATCGAACGGATCGCATCCGGCGCGATCAGATTGTATTGTTCAGGAATATCTGCCGGGGGCAGAATGCGTCTCTGCAGTTCAGTGCCGAATGCGCCATCCAGCAGAACAGGTTTTGTCAAATCAAGCATGTATTCATCCTCCGCTTTTCGCTTCGCAAACAGAATGCGAAAAGACATTCTTATTGTTCTTTCGAATCGATGTTTTTTACGATCGTTTCTTTGATTTTCTCTTTTGAAAGATTATGTCCTGTCGCGTATCGTCAAGCCGAGCAGGTTTTTCCTTCTTTGCGATAAGGACAGCTTCCAGCCATATCGCAGACCGCGCAGCCTGTAATTCTCGCCGGCTGAACCTGATTGGACAAGCCGATCAGCGCGGTAACGCTTTTAGAAGGGATCATCATCAGCGAAGGCTGGACATAAACGCCGATCGTCTGCGAAAGATTCAGCGCTCTTGCGATATCGTTCTGCAAAGCAAGAGGCAGATCTCCATACCCGCAGGAGAAGCGGTCTGTCATATGCTGAGGGAACACCAGTTTTCTGCGGGCAGCCTGCCACTGATCCAGTTCGTCTTCAAGCATCGCCGAGCCGATCGCATCAAACAGAACCGCGTCCGCCATGGACAGCACCTGCAGACGGCTGAGCTGCTGTTCAAAAGCCATCCCGAGTGTGCACCCCATCACCAGAACATCGCCGCATTCAGAAAGCATCTCCCTTGCCAGATTTCC
>CAOKFJ010000307.1 GCA_948467695.1 uncultured Allobaculum sp.
TGTTCATGTTCATTTGATGTATTCTCTATTCGAAAAAGAGAATGTTATTGCACGAAGCGTGCAGGTGGAAAACGCGTCCGACCAGCCTGTCCTTTTAGAAAAAGTCAGCTCGATGAGTCTTGATTTTCCCTCAGGTGATTATGACGTACTGCATTTTCATGGACGTCATGCAATGGAGCGCATGCTCGAAAAAACGAGTCTTCATCATGGACGCTTTACAATCGACAGCCGCCGCGGGCATAGTTCCCATCAGCACAATCCTGCTATGATTCTCGCGCAGCCGGATACAAACGAAACCCGTGGCGATGCGTACGGTTTTCTGCTCATGTATTCGGGAAGTTTCTGCGCAGAGTTTGAAAAAGACCAGCTCGATCAGGTCCGCGTATGCATGGGAATCGAACCGTCGAATTTCTCCTGGATTCTGAATAAAGGTGAAAGCTTTTTCGCGCCTGAAGCGCTTCTCTCCTATTCCGACGAAGGATTCGGGCTGCTTTCCCGTCAATTCCACGATATGTTTCGCGAACATGTCATCCGCTCGCATTTTGTACACGGTTCAAGACCGGTACTGGTCAACAACTGGGAAGCGACCTATTTCAATTTCGACGGTGAAAAACTTCTTGAAATTGCGGACTGCGCATCGCAGGCCGGTATTGACATGCTCGTGCTTGACGATGGATGGTTCGGCACTCGAAACAGCGATTTTGAAGGACTTGGCGACTGGCAGGTCAATGAGAAAAAGCTTGGCATGAGCATGCAGGAACTCATCGACAAGGTGCATGCAAAAGACATGAAATTCGGTCTCTGGATCGAACCGGAGATGATTTCAGAAAAATCAAATCTATTTAAAGAGCACCCTGAATGGGTAATGAATGCGCCGACCAGGCTGCCTTCGCGCTCGCGCTCCCAGCTGGTGCTCGACATGGCCAATCCCGAGGTGGTCGACTATCTCTACAATGTGTTCTCAACACTTCTTCATGAGAATTCGATTGACTATATCAAGTGGGATATGAACCGTTCGATCTCCGATTTCTACTCCAAACCGCTCGCAAGCGACCGGCAAAGAGAAACAGGGCACCGCTATATTCTCGGTGTCTATGATCTGGCCGATCGTCTGACTTCCGAATTCCCGAATGTCCTCTTTGAGGGATGCGCTGGAGGAGGCGGACGCATGGATGGCGGCATGCTGTACTATTTCCCGCAGTACTGGTGCTCGGACAATACCGATGCGCACTGCCGCACCTTCATTCAGCATGGAACAAGCTTCTTCTATCCGATCAGCGCAGTCGGCTCGCATGTCTCTGCCGTGCCAAACCATCAGACTGGGCGTGTAACTTCGCTTGAAACACGAGGTGTGGTGGCGACACCGGGTACATTCGGCTATGAGATGGATTTAACAAAACTCAATCTCAGCGAAATTGAGATGATTCGCGCTCAGGTGGAAATCTATAAATCCCGCCAGGAGATGATTTTCGACGGCGACTATTTCCGTCTTAGCGATCCGGCATCCGGTGTTGCATCGTGGCAGATCGCCTCCAAAGATCGTCGCAAAGTTCTGGTGCAGAGCGTTGTGTTTGAACGAAATCCGAATACCCACAGACCCAGAGTGATCCTTCAGAACCTGCCGGAAGGCGCTGTCTATCGTCATGCTGGCGATGGAAAACTGTACAGCGCAAAAGCGCTGATGAGCGGCGGAATTCTTCTTGGAGACCGTCAGGGAACGGATGTCGCCTACGAAGACGAATTCGAACTCGTTGAGCCTGAATAGATTGAAACAGCGCAGTAATCGTATAGCGCTATATAATCTGTCTGCATGAATTCTTCTTTAAATAAAGAATAAATTGCAATTTTTACAAAGTTCATTCAGCTTGCTGACAAAGCAGCCGGAAAGATCGTACAGATCGTCCGACTGCTTCTTTTTTTTGTTATGGACGAGTTGTAATACGCAGTCGTCAATGGAGGTTTAAAGATAGAAAAAGGAAATGAGTTTTATTGAAATTGTGAAATCAGGCGATACAGCAAGCCGAAAAAAAGGAATTTTTCTTATGCATTTTATCAATAAGGGAAATGCTGTCCAAAAAGAAACGCCGCTTCTATGAGCGGCGAAATACGATCGATATGTCTTCGATCAAATTTGATCGATGAACCGCCGCATGCTTGCGCAAAGCGCGGCACCGGCTTCTTTGTTCAGTTCATGTCCAGCATCCGCCAGAAATTCAAGCTGACTGTTTTTGATCCCTTCATGCAGCATGAGCGAAGCTTTGCGGTTTGGTTTGTCTTTTTCGCCGCACAGTATGAGCACCGGACATTTAAACTGGTTCAGATTTTTTGAAAAATCGAGTTCGATCATCGAACGGCAAAGCGAGCGCATATTTCTGCGCGAGAGCCCTGTCGAATTGAAGGCGGTATCAGGCAGGATCGAAAAGACAGCGTTTTGGATTTTTAGAAGAGTCTTCGGCATCACACAAGGCGTCCCCATAAGAATCAGACCTTTAATACGTTCAGGATGAGTCTGCGCGTAGCTGAGCGCAAGTGCGCCGCCAAGGGAAAGACCGGCAAGAACAAAGGTTTCGCGAATGCTTTCCAGTTTGCGTTCCAGGGAAGAG
>CAOKFJ010000308.1 GCA_948467695.1 uncultured Allobaculum sp.
ATCTGTTACTGGCTTCATACCCCACTCAAGACATCTGACCACTTACCCTACACCTCTGTACAGGGCCCACTTAACCCACCCTGTCTCAGCCTCCAGATGTGGCCTTCCCCTGCAGTCTATTTGTCTGACCAACTGCATGGATCTGCGCACGGTCTATCTCATGCGCTATGCCTATGAATACCAGGAACGCACCCTCTCAAGCATGTTTCCTGAAGAGACATTTAATTTCGATCATCGCTACTACAACACCGACATGGTCATCATCTATACCCTGATTCTCTTCTGCCATCGAAGAGAAGATCCAAAATACATGCGTTCGCCTTTTGTATGGGATCGCATGGAATGGAAGTACGCGCTGATGTTCGCCTACTACGCGTGGCTTGGCATTGCGCGCTTGAAACTCGGCTCCCGCATTTTGGAAGAACCTTCGCCAGAGCAGCAGCCGCAGTATGAAGATCCGTTTCGCGCATACGAGGAAGTGCTCCGATCGAATGGAAAATGTCCGCATTTCAATCCCTTTGCGCAGGCATAGAGATATTTATCCTGATATTCCATGGATTTGAATACGCAAAGCGAGAGGGAAAAACGCAAGGCACATGCGGGAAGAAAAGTATGAGAAGTTCGAACGAATCGGACTGCCGCTCCAGGAACATTCTGTTAGCGGCAGTCCGATTCGTTTTTTCGGTCGGCGTGTTGTTCGATTCCAAAAAGAAAACGACCAGAATCCTCCAGTCGCTTTCATAACGAAGCGATCTGGAATTCCAGCCGTTGGTTTTAAATGCTGATCGATCTGAGAGCCTCTTCAAATGTCTTCTCCGCATCGAAAGATTGAAGACTCAAGATACAAGCTTGTCATTTGTAAAGGCGGTATCTATTCATACCTTCCGGCAAAGAGGGGAAGCCCTTCGTCGGAATAGATGAAAAAGAGGAAAGGACGGTTGAAGTCGACTTTGACTCTCTGCATTTCTTTATTGGGTGCCATTGCAGTGCCTGTCGTCAGAGAAGTGGCTTTAACGCCTTTTTCATCCATCCTGAAATACGCCTGCTGATCGACTGTCCAGGGATCGCTGCTTTGCGCGAGTGCCGCATATCCTGCTTGCATAGCGATTTGTTCTGCCTGTTTTGAATTGAGCGTCGCATAAAACTCCATTTTTGGCACTGAAAGCGTGACAAGCCAGTTGTTCTGCGTGTTAAGTGTCTGCGCGCTCGTAAACAGAGAAGACCGGAGCTCTTCATTTTCAAAGATCTAGTCAATGGTCCAGTCTCAGTATGGAATCACCATCGAAATGCGACAGCTGTTTTTCAGGGGGAGGGTTACAAATTCGGCTTGTTCGCTTTTCAGATAAGGAATTTCGAACTCACCGTTCATGAAGCTTTCCTGACGTTTCTGACTGGAGAAGAATGTTCTTTCTTCAGTCAGATCAGGATCAAAAGGCATTTCCCATGTCGAGTTGAGGTACAGCACATCCGCGGCAGCTTTCATGAGCGGTTGATTGTCGTCATTTGATGTAAAGAGGTTTTCACCGATCATCTTGTTTGCCCAGTCAGAAAGATCTTTTCTGGTGAAATTCTTCGTAAACAATTCTGCTGAAGTTTCTTTTTCCAGACGTTCTGTTCCCGGAAGGATTTCATCGGCGCTCGCAAACCACAGAGAAGATTTGTGTTTGATGTCAGCGATTGACTGCAAAGAATCCTTAATCTCGGCGAGCGGCGCGATCTCTTTTGTTGAACCTTCGGCAGCTTCTATCATTTCGCACGTTATCCAAAGAGAGACGGGAGAATAGAAACTGATCTTTTTCGCATTGCTTAAGGCAATCGCATTTGCCTGACTGGAAAATTCCTGCAGCAGGGAAGCAGAGTGCTGTGATGCAGGCTTATGTTTTGGACTTGCTGAACAGCCGCCAAGGATCAGGGTTGCGGTAAAAAGTCCTGCAAGAGCTTTGTTTCGTTTTATGGCATTCATATCCAGTTCACCTCCAAAAGACGCGCTGAAACGGTCGAAGCGTGCTCGTCTGTACTTACAGTTTATCGTTTAAAATTGTTTTGGATGTTTGATTAAGCGAATGTTTTTTTAAATTAAGAATTTGCTTAGAAGTGCTGCGCTGAGGCAGATATGCCTTTAAAAATTGCAGTGAGCACAGGCGAGATCGAGACAGGCGAAGACAAAAAGAAGAGCCGTAAATCGATTTCATTGCTTACAGGGTATGTATCCCGATTTCTTTTTTGTGAAAACCTGCATGAGTACGGTAGAATACAGTGTTGAATACGAAACTTGAAAAATGATTGCTCAGATGATCGGCAAGGATCAGGACGAGCTGGATTGGAGAAATACAATGGCATTTGAATCGCTTAGCGAAAAGCTGACCAAAACCCTTAAGAAAATTACGGGCAAAGGCAAACTGACCGAAGCGAATATGAACGAGATGCTCAAAGAAGTGCGCATGTCCCTTCTTGAAGCTGACGTCAATTATCAGGTCGTTAAAGATTTTGTTGCAAACATTAAAGAAAAAGCCATGGGCACCGAAGTTATGGATGCCCTTGATCCCGGACACATGGTTGTCAAAGTGGTGCGCGATGAGCTCGTTAACCTGCTCGGACC
>CAOKFJ010000309.1 GCA_948467695.1 uncultured Allobaculum sp.
TGTTCGCGTCATTTCATCACTCCTGCACTGGATGCGAATCTGTATTTTGACCGCATAGAAGACCTCGTCGATCGAAGCCGTATTGATGGCGTCAGTCATTTTCGCTGCGCCGCTGTGCTCAACTGGGTGCTGGCTGATCTGATGGATTTGCTGAATATAGAGGATGCGCAGAAAGACACGCACAATGCGATGGATGAAGTGAAATACTTTATTGATATGAATATCGGGAAAAATCTGAAGGTGACTGATATTGCAGAGACATTCGGCTTTCATCCGAACTATCTCATTCGCCGTTTCAGCGAGGAGTTTTCTGTTTCCCCTAAGCAGTACATGCTTGAAAACAAACTGCTCAAAGCCCGATTGCTCATCGAAGAAAGCAGCGAGCCGATCAGTTATATTGCCGCTTCGCTCGGTTTTGATGATCCTGCAGCGTTCTCGCGCACGTTCAAGAGACGTTTTGGCATTACGCCTACGCGATGTCGTGACGAAGCTTCCAATCAGACGATGTAGCTTCGCTTTTGAAGAAGCGGATACATCTCGGATACATATTCACATTCATATATCACATTCATATATAGGAATGAATTCTGACCGGTAAAACTGGGAAAGGATTCGAAATTAACACCGACTTAACAGCTGATATGCGAAACTCCTTTGCAGAAAACGATCGTCTGATCGGCAAAGGAGTTTTTTTATGAATAAAAAATGGGGAGCGCTCGCACTTGCAGTGACTTGCGCTTTTGGCATTGTCGGCTGCGCATCAAACAGTGACAAACCGGCAGAAGACGTAATTGCTGCAATCGAAGCAGGAGATCTGACTCTCGAAGATGCGGTGAAGAAAAACTATGTCACACAGAAATGGGCGGATGAATACATCGAGTCCAACAGTGTTCCCGCCACAAGCAAGATGGAAGCGGGAAAAGTCGGCGAATTTGAAACGACCACTCTTGATGGAAATGTTTTCACTCTTGGAAGCATGCCGAAGGCGGCATATGTGGCGTTCGTGGATCTGAGTGATGAATCGGCTGAAGAGTTTATGAACAATCTTGCTTCCGTATATACAACCGTGCAGGGAAATGGAGCAGATGTTATCGTCTGCGCCAAAACAGATGAAAACACTGATCATTACCGCAGTATGCCTTTTACAATCATTTCCTACAGTGATTCCCTCAAAGAAGCGCTTGGCAGTTTTTCGGAAATGGCTGAAGGGCTTCCCATCACAGGCGCATGGTTTGTGAACGGCTCCTTCATTTCGGCATGGAACGCAGGTATCGACACAGCGACATTTGCTGAAGAATCCGCTATTTATGCGGATTTGGCCAGCGTGGACGAGTATGAACAGACTGATGCACAGCCGAGCGGTTCTCAGGATACTGAAATGGGAAGCGAAAATGACGATGCAGACAGCGAAGGTGAAGAAGCTGCCGGAATGATCGGATAACGATGGTCATGAAAAAAGTTTCGATTCTGCTTCTGCTCGCGGCTGTGCTGATGATTGGTGCAGGCGCGGCGAGAGGCGAAGCGGATACAGTGCTTGGAAAAGGGACGAAGCTTTGTCTGGAGTGTGTCGGCATTGGCTAGAAACAGAAACCGCTGGAAAATTCAGCTTGCAGCGACACTGGCGACTAACCCGTTTTTAGGCAATTTTTTCAAAGGACGAATTCACACAGGCAGCTCGAAAATGATCTGCGTACCGGGACTGAACTGCTATTCCTGCCCGGCTGCCGCCGGATCTTGTCCGATTGGCGCACTGCAGGCAACAGTTGGAGCATCCCGGTTCCATTTTGCGTATTACGTTACGGGCTTTCTCATTCTGATCGGCGTCCTGCTTGGGCGTTTCGTCTGCGGATTTCTCTGTCCGTTTGGATGGTTTCAGGAACTGCTCCATAAAATCCCCTCGCGAAAATTCAGCACAAAAAAACTTCACGCACTTACGTACCTGAAGTATGTCATTCTGCTTCTGTTTGTCTTTGTGCTGCCGCTGACGATTGTCAATGAAGTCGGTATGGGTGATCCCTTTTTCTGCAAGTATATCTGTCCGGCAGGAATTTTGGAGGGCGGCATTCCACTTTCGATTGCCAACGACAGCATTCGCGCAAGTCTTGGTGTGCTGTTTACCTGGAAGTCATGCATTTTAATCGGCATCGTCACGCTCTCAGTCTTCTTCTATCGTCCTTTCTGCAAATGGCTATGCCCGCTAGGCGCATTCTACGCGCTGTTCAATAAAGTTTCTCTGTATCGCTTGAGCGTCGATGCAGACAAATGCACCTCATGCGGCGCATGCAGCGCTGTATGCAAAATGGATGTGGATGTGTTCAGGACCCCCAACCATTCTGAATGCATTCGATGCGGCGACTGCATCGCGACATGTCCGCATCATGCCATCACCCGTACCATTTCGCTTCGCGAAGCGAAAGAAAAACTCGAACGCACGACAGGCACCAGCGCATAATCCAGCGCAAAGCATTGAGCGCAAATTGAAAGGCGCATACAAGCATTCACTCTGATTTGTTACGGGTAAAGTTTAGATGTACAAAACGGATAAACCTGAATGTACAAAAAA
>CAOKFJ010000310.1 GCA_948467695.1 uncultured Allobaculum sp.
CCACGAGAACGTCGCCCTCGCCGAATTTATAGTGGACAACAGGATCGCCCTCGCGGAAAGTTTCTTTTTTGCGGGTATGGCGGGCGCGTTCCGACAGAGTGCGCGCCGCTTTCTTGCGCGGCGCTTCATCGCCAAGAAGTTCCTTGATTTTCTGTTCAGGAGAGATTTTTCTCGTCTTTTCCTTTTCGGTATCGCTCATTTCCGGTACAGGGCCTGGACGTTTCATGGTCGCAAACTGTTCTTCCGGCAGTTCGGCAATAAAACGGGAAGCGAATTTTCCGGTGCCTGTCTGGTAGGAGTAGCCGTTGTTCCATGTCACGAAAAGACGATCCTGCGCGCGTGTCATTGCCACGTACATCAGACGGCGCTCTTCTTCCAGACCCGCTTTTCCGCTTTCAAGCAGCGCGCGTTCGGACGGGAACAGTTTTTCGTTTACACCACCCACAAAGACAACCGGATACTCTGTTCCTTTCGCCGCATGGACTGACATCAGTGTTACTGCATCCGCTGCATCCTGTTCGTCGCGCGAGGTATAGAGGGAGATATCCTGCAGGTAGGTTTCGAGATCGAGATCAGGATTGTCTTCAATCGCCATTTCGATATCGCGGACAAGTTCGTCCACGTTTTCCGCGCGGTTTTCGTTTTCATCATCATCGAGCAGTTTCTGATAGCCGGTCGTAGACAGCACTGCCTGCACTACACCTTCAAGTCCTGTCTGCTTGTACTCGGCTTCGAGTTTATCCACCACGTCTGTAAAGAGCTTGGCTTTTTTAGGCGCGATAGTTTTCGGATCGCGAAGAACAGCGAGTTCATTTATGCCGCGCTCTTCGCTCTCCGCGCGCAGCTGTTCCACGAATTTCTTGCCGAGCTTGCGCGAGGGCACGTTGATGATGCGCTCTACAGCAACGTTGAGCGACATAAATGCGGGATCATCCGGATCGGGTTTGCGCAGCAGGTTCATATAGGCGATGACGTCTTTGATTTCCTTTCGTTCGAAGAATCGTACGCCTCCAAACAGACGGTATGGGATCTGCTGGGCGATGAGCTCTTTTTCAAAGCTTCGCGACAGATAGTTCGAACGGTACAGAATCGCGAAGTCGCTGTAGGGCACGCTTTTGCGATCCTCATATCCCATGGTATGAATGCGGCGGATCATCTGCGCTGTATAGGACGCTTCGGCTTCTTCGTCATAACCCTCAAAAAGAACAACAGGCGTGGTTCCTTTGCGTGTGGAAAACAGATCCTTTTTGATGCGGTTTGCATTGTTGGCAATCAGCGCGTTGCTTGCATCCAGGATCGGCTGACAGGAGCGGTAGTTCTGATCGAGAATAATGGTTTTGGCATTGGGAAAATCTTTTTCGAAATCGAGGATGATATTCACCGATGCGCCTCGCCATGTATAAATCGTCTGATCGGGATCCCCGACAACCGCAAGAATCGCATCTTCGCGCACCAGCGAGCGCACGATGGAATACTGCACAGGATCGACGTCCTGAAACTCGTCGACGTGGATGAAGTCGAGGCGGTTCTGCCATTTTTCGCGAACAGTTGCATCTTCTCGAAGAAGCTTGTCGGTAATCAGAAGCAGATCGTCAAAGTCCATCATCTTCATGCGGTCCAATTCGCCCTGATAGCGTGTATAGATTTTGACGACATTCCGGCTGAACGTGTCATAGGCATACTCTTCGGCGGCTTTTGGCGAGACATGCGCCATTTTATTGGCTGAGATAATCGAAAGAATCGAAGGAGCAGAATACTCTTTAGCGGAAAGCTTCAGCTCATCATAAATCCGCTTGAGCATCGCCTTCTGATCATCCGCATCGAGTATGGTGAAATTCTGCGGGTAGCCGGCGGCTTTGGCGTCTTCGCGCAGAATGCGGGCGCAAAGCGAGTGAATGGTGGAAATGCGCACACGGGTTCCTTCAATCGGACAAGCTCTTTCCAGACGCTCTTTCATTTCGCGTGTCGCTTTGTTGGTGAAGGTGATCGCCATGATGCGGTTGGGATACACACCGCATTCTTTAATCAGATATTCAATGCGCGCCATCAGCACGCTAGTCTTTCCCGACCCCGCTCCGGCGATTATTCGCAAAGGCGTATCGAGTGTAGTTACCGCTTCTTTCTGTGCCGGATTGAGCCGGTCCATCAGTAATGCCATGGTCATCCTCCTTCTTCGTGTGACTGTATATATCCTTATATTTTTATATTTATTTCAAAATATCCTTTGATACATATACCTTGATACATATACCGTTTTCTGTGCCTGCTGCGTTATGGAAAGCGCATCGTATACGGCAGTCTTCTGGCGTTTTCTTTTTTGAGAAACAGTCTGCTTATTGTACCATGTGAAATCCCTTGTGCTTTGACTCCAAAGGACAGCCCGGTTTCGCATATCATCATTTCGCAAGAATCCTGAGGATGCCGCAAGTCATTTTTCTTTTGGACAAATCGGTGCAAGCGCATCAGGCATACTTTATTTGCATCATTTTCTTTGCACTTTTGACCATTGCTTTGCGCATTGTGTTTCAAGCTTATACA
>CAOKFJ010000311.1 GCA_948467695.1 uncultured Allobaculum sp.
AGCGTCTTCATGAAGAACGGACGCGCCCATGTAGGAAAGCTCGCGAAGTTCGGAGTAGGTGATGTGCGTGATGGGTTCCGGGTTGCGGACAACACGCGGATCAGCCATGAGGAATCCGGATACATCTGTCCAGTTTTCATAGACATCGGCACCGAGCACGTTGGCAAGAATCGCGCCGGTCACATCGCCGCCGCCTCGCGAGAAGACCATGATCTTGCCGTTGGCGGACATGCCGTAGAAACCGGGGAAGACGAAGCGGGGATGTTCGTTCATCACCGCTTTGAGACGGGCGCGCGTAGCGTCCCAGTCGATGGATTTGTCATGGTTGATGCGGATGACATCCGCAGCGTCGACAAACGGGTAGCCCAGATAGTCGGCCATGAGTTTTGCGCAGAAGTATTCGCCGCGCGAAACGATTTCCGTTTCCGTCATGGAACTGAGGTTGGCGTACATGCTGTCGAGCTCTTTTTCGATCGGCGTTTTCAGACCGAGAGACTCTTTGATTTCAACAAAACGTTCTTTGATGAGCTTGAATACATTGCTTGCATCAACATGGTACTGGCGGTGCGCGTCAAGCAGATACAGCAGGTCGGTGATTTTAGAATCGTTGGACCAGCGTTTTCCGGGGGCGGACACGACCACGTAGCGGCGGTCGGGATCGGATTCTACAATATCTTTTACTTTCTTGAACTGACTGGCCTGGCTCACGGAGCTTCCGCCGAATTTTGTTACTTTCAATGCCATTGTTATCTCCACACTCCAATCATGGCTTCCTTGTCTTTGTTCTGGATCTCATCGATCACGTTCAGATCGCGATCTTTGATCAGCCAGAGGTTTTCTTCTTCAAAGTATTCGGGATCTGCACCTTCCATATCTTTAAGATCGGCATCGGTGCGGATGATCCAGTTTTCTTTAATAAGGTCTTTTGTGAATTCTGCTGTATGGTCGAGAACGATCGGACGGCGGCAGCCGGTTAAAAGATTGATGGCATCGGCGACCATTGCCTGCGCGGTGGGGGAACCGCCGGCGCCCGGTCCGTAGTATCCAAGCGTGCCGAAAGAGTCGGCTTCGATCTTCTGCGCATTGAAGTTAGCCTGGACAGCGGCAAGAAAATCGTTCGCGTCCAGGAATACAGGTGCGATGAGAGCGGAAAAGGATCCGCTTTCATTTTTCAGAATTGAGAGATGGCGCACGGTTTTGCCATGTTTTTTAGCCAGCGCGATTTCGTCTGCGCCGATTTTTGTGATGCCGATCGGCTCGGGAAGTTCGCGTACCGCGGACTTTGTATACAGGGAAGCGACAAGCAGTGTTTTGTACCACACATCGCGTCCGAGAATGTCGTTGGAAGGATCGGCTTCCGCAAATCCAAGCTGCTGAGCGGCAGCCAGCGCATCGTCAAAAAGCGCCGCTGTTTTCCATCGAGGAAAGAATATAGTTGCAGGTTCCGTTGAGAATGCCCTCAAAACCTTTGAGCTCTTCGGCATCCGAAAGCTTCAAAATACCGTCGATCAGGGGGATTCCTCCACCAACACTGGCTTCAATTTGAATCGATCCGCCGTATTTATTCGCTAATTCGATATATTCAGGCAGATATGTGCTGAGCACAGCCTTGTTTGAGGAAACGACGTGTTTTCCGTGTTCGAGCGCGGTGCGAATCAGCGTGTTGGCAGGCTCGAGTCCGTTGAGACATTCAAAGACAATATCTGTATCGGATGAGCTGACAATCTCTTCGCCGCGCGGTGTGAAGTAGGGTTCTTTGGCTTTGGCGGGGCGTACGTAGACGGCGCGCATGTCCAGACCGGAAAGCGCCTGAACCTGTTTTTCAACATTTTTCCCGACTGTTCCGTAACCGAGAAGGACGCAATTCATGGATTTCATCTCCTTTTGTTCTTGATTAATAAACACTTGTCTTAAAAGCTTGCACATTGTATCATAGGGCATATGCGATTTCAAGGAGCTGAAAATTATGAAACCTTACTACCAGTCGACCCGAATGAACCCCGAAACCTACACCGCTAAAGAGGCGGTTCTGCAGGGTATCAGTCCCGATGGAGGACTTTTCGTTTGGCCTGCGCTTGGAGAAGAAAAACTCGATCTTGAACAGATCTGCAAGTCTGATTACAAGGGCATCGCCAAAATGGTTTTTCAGACACTGATGTCCGGATACACCGAACAGGAACTTGATGAGTGCATTCACAATGCCTATGACTCCAGCTTTGAAACAGAAGCTGTTAC
Source organism: uncultured Allobaculum sp. (assembly GCA_948467695.1). Classification (GTDB taxonomy): domain Bacteria; phylum Bacillota_I; class Bacilli_A; order Erysipelotrichales; family Erysipelotrichaceae; genus Allobaculum. The sequence continues at coordinate 2,236 of CAOKFJ010000311.1, forward strand.
CCCCGTTAAAGAAGTGGATGGCGTTCATGTGCTCGAGCTTTTCCGCGGACCCACAAGCGCCTTCAAAGACGTGGCGCTGACGATCCTGCCCTGGTTTTTGTCCAAGGCTCTTGCCGACACCGGCAAGAAAGCGCTGATCCTGACTGCAACCAGCGGCGACACCGGAAAAGCCGCGATGTCCGGTTTTGAAGATGTCGACAACACAGGCATCTGCGTGTTCTATCCCGATGGAAAAGTCTCTGCCGTTCAGTACAAGCAGATGGCATGCCAGACCGGAAAGAATGTCAAAGTGTTCGCCG
>CAOKFJ010000312.1 GCA_948467695.1 uncultured Allobaculum sp.
AAATACGAATTCACCAGCAACGGCATGCAGGCAAGAACAGAGTCGATCCGTGCGGAAAGTTATGGATACGAGCTGTTTTACCTCGGTCCGGAACAGGAAGTTACCGCCAATATTCTCTTCGAAGCGGATGGCGTTATTCCCGATTTCTCCGCAAAGATGAAGAACGGAATTACAATCAACATCAACTCTCCGGCTCTTGGCTATCGGCAGATTATGAAGGTTGAATATTAATCAATGTATCAGACAGGAAGTCTTTCACGGATTTCCTGTTTTTTTTTCGATGAATCTGGTGTTATTCAAAAAGGATGAGGGAAGCTTTGCAGATCCGCTTCAATGTTTCTTCAATGTTTTTGGCGCATAAAATGAATATGGGAGGTTATGCCTATGAGACTTTTGCTTGTGGAAGATGAACGCAGGATGGCGTTAGCGCTTTGTGAAATACTGCGGTTGGAAAACTATGAGGTCGACCACTTTTCGGATGGCGCAAGCGGCTTGGAAGCGATAAAAAGCGATATTTACGATATTGCCATACTCGATGTTATGCTTCCGGAAATGAACGGGTTCGAGATTGCCCGCCGCGCCCGCCAGTGCGGCGTAAGAACACCAATTCTGATGCTGACGGCGAAGAGCGAAATCGATGATAAGGTATATGGCCTTGACTGCGGGGCGGATGATTATCTGACCAAACCTTTTATGACAAAGGAGCTTTTAGCGAGACTGAGAGCTTTATCAAGAAGACGAATGGATACAAATGACGGACAGCTAAGATTTGGAGACATTGCGCTTGATACAGGAACGATGACGCTTACCTGTACAGCGAATGGTCTGAATGTGCGGCTGCGCGACAAAGAGTTTCGCGTGCTGGAATACCTGATTGCCAACCAGGGGCAGATCCTTACACGCGATCAGTTAGCTGTAAAAATATGGGGATTCGAGAACGATTCCGAGTACAACAATGTTGAAGTGTACATGTCTTTTACGCGAAAGAAGCTTGGATTCGTAAAAGCGAAGACCCAGATTAAAGCGGTTCGCGGTGTGGGATATGAACTGAGGTATGACGATGTTTGAGAAAACAAGACGAAAAATCGTTGCTTCGATCATGGCTGTTCTTGTGCTTCTATGGATAGGCACGCTTGCATTGATTTATTCGGCAAGCTTTATTGAGGTCTCACAGCGCAACCGCGGCATGCTGCGTGAACATTCGGATCATTTCATGCTCGAGAATGATCCTTTGCAAGAAATGACTCCCGAATCGTTTCCGCCGGTATTTCCTCCAGATCCGGATGGAAATACCGCATTGGATGCAGATTCAGATGAAGCAGGAAATCGAACTGGCGACCAGCTGAAGGTTCCGGCCATCAACGGCAGCGATGAAATAAACGATGATGATTATCCATTCGAAATGAAACCGGATCAGCGACCCGAACCGGGTAAAAACAAGCCTGGAAGGTATGCGGATATGCCCGAGTTTCAGCTTTCAACGTTTTATTCTGTTGCTTTAGACAAGAGCGCTTCTGTCAATCTTGAAGATGAACATGATGATATTGAAGAAAGGGATGAACAGATTCTTGATGTTCGAAATCCGCAGGAATCTCTGCATTCCGATAACGAACTCGAAGAACTCGCGCGCAGACTGGTCAAAGAAGGGAAGACAGCGGGTATTTCCGATGATCTTATTTATCTGATTACCGACAAGGGTGACTATACGCTTGTCGCGTTTAAGGACAATACGATTATTAACGAGAGCATGACAACGCTCTTTCGCTATACGCTCATATTTGGCGCTGCCGCAATCATTCTTCTGTTCTTTGTGGCGGTTTACCTGGCTAAGCGCATTGTTTCGCCGCTGGAAGAAAGCTATAAAAAGCAGAAACAGTTCGTTTCGGATGCGGGACACGAGCTGAAGACACCGATCGCGGTCATCAGCACAAATGCCGATCTGCTTTCGCGTGAAATCGGAACCAATACCTGGCTCGATAATATTCTGTACGAAAATGAGAGAATGGGTGTGCTTGTCAGCCAGCTGCTTGACCTTTCACGTGTGGAAAACGCGCCGCTTCTCAAAGAGCCTGTGGATTTTTCCAGGCTTGTGTACGGAGAAGTGCTGCCTTTTGAAAGCCTCGCGTTTGAGAACGGGAAAAATCTTGAGTGCAATATAACCGAGGGAATTCAGATTAACGGCAGCGCAGCGCAGCTCAAACAGCTTGTAGCAATCCTGGTTGATAATGCGATTGAACACAGCGATGCCGGCTCAGATATTCTTGTCAGACTGTTCAGGGATCATTCGAGTGTCGTGCTTAGTGTGACGAATGACGGCGCTCCGATTCCCGAAGACAAACAAAATCAGCTGTTTGAACGCTTCTACCGCATGGATGAAGCGCGTACAGGTGATGGAGATCATTATGGTCTGGGACTTGCGATCGCAAGAGCGGTCGTGACGGCGCACGATGGAAGTATTTCTCTCAGATGCGAAAACGGAAAAATCGAATTTCGAGCACTGCTTCCGATGGGATAAGATTTTCC
>CAOKFJ010000313.1 GCA_948467695.1 uncultured Allobaculum sp.
AAATTAAACTTGTCAGCCCTTTTACGCTCTCTTGACAGGGGGGCTTTCATATCAGAGATCGAGTGCTGATCTGCGGTGCGAACGGATCGGGGAAAAGCACAATGATCGATCGCATGATGCGCGATCTGGACGGCAGAACGGATCTTACAGTCGGGTTTATGCCGCAGGATTATGACCGCCAGTTTGCCGGATTTAAAAACGCGATCGAATATCTTGAACCGTACTGCGAAGACCGCAATGCGATCACGCTTCGTTTAGGCTCGCTTCATTTCCAGTACGAAGAAATGCTGCAGCCTCTCGGTTCGCTTTCCGGCGGACAGAAAGCGAAAGTCTACCTGGCGGCGCTCTCTTTGCAGAACTGCACCGTTCTTGTTCTCGATGAGCCTACCCGCAATCTTTCACCGCTCAGCGTGCCTGTTCTTTGTCAGGCGCTTGAAGACTATAAAGGCTGCGTCATTGCGGTGTCGCATGACCGCTACTTCATGGAACACGGTTTTACCCGGAGCCTGACGATCGAAAACGGCATTCTTGAAGATCGTCTGATGAACTAAGCAGCATTTCAAAGACAGAAATGACCGATTTCAATGTTTTAGAGGTACGTACAGGCGACAAAAATCTGTATATCACGTATAAATTTTTGATTAATTCCGTCTGGAGGGTGTTGTTTGCCCTCATCTAGACAATAGAATAGAGAAGACACTGAAAATAATGGTCTGTTTTCAATTCATATTACGATTCATTTGTAGACACTCGACAAAACGGCGAAGCGAAACGCCGTTTGAAGCGAATGCGAGGCTGCATTCGCCTCTTGCTTTCGAAAACAGAACCAGAATGCATCACCTTAAGGAGTCTTCATGAAATTTAACAATCATAAAAAAATCCTGTCTGCAGCGCTGTGCGCGGCTATGCTTGCGACAGGCATGCCCGGACCGGTTTTTGCTCAGGAAGAAAACGGCGAACCGGTATTCACCTGGGAAGAAAGTCCCGAAAGCGCGGATATCGAGCTGGAATCAGCGCCGATCTCCAGCTTTGAAGTATCCGAACATGAAAATGATGTTGTCCCTTTGAAAGGAACATTTGACGAAAAGCTCGATCAGATTCGCGAGGAATTTCCCGAAGGAAGATACTGGAACCATAAGAGTCCGGATACTTCCTATTTCATGTCCAATACCATGGATCAGCCCTGCGACGATCATGTAGGACTTGATGGAAACTACCGCTGCAACGTGTATGACCGCGGAGCGCAGTGCGCCGGTTTCGCCTATCTGTGCTTCTATAAAACGCATGGACAGAAACGCAGTTCGACCGAGTATGCCAAACATGTGGATGGCAATACCGAAATCCGCGCTGGAGACGTCATCCGCATTCAGGGACATACCGCTTTTGTCTGGAAAGTCGATGGCGATGATCTGTATGTCTTCGAAGTCAACTACGGCGGTCGCTGCCGCATCAATATGAGCAGGGCGATCGATCGAAACAAGGTCCTCGAATACTGGACACCGATTCAGTACAAAGTCTCTTACAACAATAATGGCGGCTACGGACGCAAGGGAAGCGAGTTTGTCCGTGAAGACACCGAGCATTTCACCGGTGCCAACCCCTTCAGCAATCCCGGACACGAATTCATCGGCTGGCAGGTGAAACGCACATCCACCGGCGAACTTCTCTATGTTTCGCCCAATAAAAAATACGCGTACTATCCCGAGGGCAAACAGCCGGAAAACTGGATACCCGCAAGACTTGGCGAAGCGGTGGATCTGCAGAAATACGCGACAAGCGGCGATGAAATCGAACTTGTCGCGCAGTGGAAAAACGTCATGATCTACTCTGTCGCCTTTGACTCCAACGGAGGCGAAGGCAGCATGGCGCCGATCTCGATTGCGATCGGCGAACTGAAAACACTTCCGCTTTGCACATTTGTCAAAGAAGGAATGGCTTTCAATTACTGGTACGCGAAAAATGATCAGGATCAGTGGCTCTGCTCGCTGACCGGCAATCTCAACCGCAACCAGGTAAAACCTTACGATACGCTTGATGCCGCGAGAAAAGACGGATATGTTCCTGTACAAATCAGCGATGAAGCTCTCGTTCGCGATCTCTGCATGGATGCAGGCAAAACAGTTACGCTGATCGCGCAATGGAAACCGGAAGAAGAAATGCCCGGATACCGCGCAATGTACCGTCTGTACAACCCCAATTCCGGCGAACATTTCTATACAAGCGACGCGCGCGAAAGAGCGCATCTTGTAAGTCTTGGCTGGAAGTACGAGAAAGACGAGTGGTTCGCGCCGGAAAAATCAGGTGCCCCTGTATACCGTCTGTACAACCCCAATGCTGGCGATCACCACTACACGCTTGAAAATAACGAACGCGATTATCTCGAAAAACAGGGATGGAAATACGAAGGCATCGGCTGGTATTCCGACGATGCAAAAGGAGAGCCTGTGTATCGACAGTACAACCCCAACGCCACAGGAGCGGGAGCGCACAACTATTCCACAGACAAAAACGAGAACGACTATC
>CAOKFJ010000314.1 GCA_948467695.1 uncultured Allobaculum sp.
CATCATGGACCTGTATGGAGACAAGGGAAACATCATGACGCTGTCCCGCCGATGCAAAGAAAGAGGCATTGATTTTGAAGTGCAGACCATCGGCATCGGACAGGAAGCGGATCTGAGCGAGTTTGATCTGGTCTTCATGGGCGGAGGCGCTGACAAGGAACAGATTGTGCTGATTCCCGATCTGCTCGAGCGTAAAGACAACATTGCCAAAGCGCTGGATGAGGGAACTTTCTTCTTTCTCATTTGCGGCGCCTATCAGCTGTTTGGACAGTACTACGAAGCAGCGGATCATGAAAAAGTCAAAGGACTTGGTTTTGGCAGCTACTATACCGAAACAGGAAAAGACGGCAGTCGCTGCATCGGCAATATCGTGATCGATGCCAAAGTCGATGAACACACGCTGCGGCTGATCGGTTTTGAAAACCATGGCGGACAGACGCTTGGTGTAGAAAAGCCGCTTGGAAAAGTCGTACATGGCAGCGGCAATGCGTTTGGTGCAGGATTTGAAGGATACTATGACGGTAGAATGCTGGGAACATACCTGCATGGACCGCTGCTGCCCAAAAACGGAGAGCTTGCGGATTTTATCTTGACCAAAGCGATTCAGAAGCGTCATCCGCAGTTCAAGATGGCCAATCTTGGCGAATATGTAAATCCGTGGGAAGCACAGGCGAGAAAAGCAATTCTCGATCGCTTCTCGCTCAGTGAACTGTAAACCACACAGTTCCATGCAAAATACAGGGAGAAACACGAAAGGTTGAAGACTGTTCCGTTAAACGGTATTATTTGACAAGTCAACAACTCAGGAAAGGAACTTTTAAAGAATATGAATCGTTTAGCCGATAAAGTCGCTGTCATGACCCGAGCTGAGGGGGAAGTCAGCGCTGAAATGGCGAAGCTTTTTGCGGACGAAGGCGCGTATGTCGTTCTCGTCGCCAGAGATACACAATCCCTCGAGGAGCTCGCAGAAGAAATCCGCGATGCCCAGGGCGATGTCCTGCTGCTTCAGGCGCAAGAAGAAGAGCAGGAACCCGAATGCGAACAGGGAGAGGAAAATGAACTGGTCAAAACCATTTTGAGCGAATGCGGACAGATTGATATTCTTGTTCAGAACTGTGATGTCTTCAGCGATGACGAAGACGCATCGCCGCGTCTTTCATTTGAAGATCAGTTTGCCCTGTATGAAGTGACGATTGCACAGGAAGAGAAGCTCGCCCGTCAGATGCTTCCGTATATGGAAGAAGGCGGAGCGATTGTCTCTATTACGCCGGCATTCGCGAAAAGCGCGAAGTTTGATAATGATGTCAATCGGCCGACACTCGAAATGCTGATCGGGCATACCGAAGCGGTCGCCAGAAAGCATGCGGATCGCGATATCCGCATCAATGTGATCTGTCCCGCAATCCATTGCGCCGAGGATTCTGTGCGCGATGATGATGAGTCGCAGCCCCGTTATTCCAGACGTGATCGCAAAGACAAGGAAGCCAATGCCGAGGATCTTTCCAATGTGGCGCTTTTCCTGGCTTCTGACGAGTCCAGAGCGCTTAACGGTCAGGTGCTCGTTACCGATTTCGGTACATCGCTTTAAAACTGCGCGATGCCTTTGGAGGCTGCTGCGAAGTGCTGATCGCATGCAGTCTCAGCGCATAGATGTGTCTCTGTTTCGAAGTGATGCTCACTCTAAAATTTGGATATGAAAATGCCGTTCGCTGACATGAGTGTTTCAGCGAACGGCATTTGATTATTTGTGTCGTGATCTCGATACTGCAGGAAAGAGGGGAGTTATTTCTTTGCGCGCTCTGATTTCTCTTTCTCAAGCGTATAGCGGAAGATCTGATAGGTTCCGTACAATCGGCAGACAAGGACATCGACCATCAGCACCTGCTGCCAGGAAGGATCCTGAAAAATGGCAACTGCTGTATCGCCGTTCTGCATGACATCGTGCAGAAGAAGTTCAAAAGAACTTGTAAAGCGGTTGAAGTCGGAAGAGATGCGTTCGCTCGAGCCGATTTCCGTATAAATAGTGATCAGCGCTGCGATCTCCTGAAGAGAAAAGCACTGTTTGAGAATCATCACCACATACAGATACGCCAGATGATAGGACGTGTATTTTTTCTTGACGGGCGGGTGAACGATGGATGTTTTAACATAGTTGTTGATCATGCTTGCGGTGATGCATGGTGTTTTCTGGTTGAAGAACAGAGGAGAGAGCCATCTGTTGAGCAGTTCGACGACCTGATCCATATACAGATCGACAGAAGGAAAGTCCTCAAAACGTGGTCCCTGATAATTCGCGAGCGCATCATATACCGCTGAAGCTGATAAAGAAGAATCTGAATGAGTCATGGCTATATTCTAGCAAAGATTTGCGTTCTTCATTTTGCATCTTCCATTTCGTTCCAATTCAAGGAGAAATGCAGAGAATGAATACGGTGAGGGTCCTATACCTAAAGATGATTCAGGCATTCGGTTGTTAGATTGCCTATTACCCCTTACAATAAGCATGGTGATCAAATG
>CAOKFJ010000315.1 GCA_948467695.1 uncultured Allobaculum sp.
GTCCCAAAACTGGAAACGGGTCCGTTGTTAGTACCTGTTTTGGGGAATTTATCGTATAAAAACCGGATGACACGTGCTGTGTCATCCGGCATGGAATACAGGTATTGATGGATCGATTAGCCGAAATGCTTTTCAAGCGATTTGGCAATCAAAATATCGAAAACAGGGATCATCGCCGCAAAGAGAATAATCAGAGCGATGGTAATGATTTCAAAGTTTGGAAAGGCAAAGAAGACAATCAGTGCAACAGCCGCCGCAAGTCCCATATCAAGAAACAGGATAATGACGGAGTTGTAGTTGTTTTTGACCGCTTCGTTTTCGCTGATCCAGTCAAGCTTGGGATGAACGATATCGAGCCAGATTCCCGCCTGACTTGCTGGAATGCTGACTAGCGTCATGGCAAGAGCGAAAAGCAGGTCAGCCCATACGGGATAGCTGAAGAGATAGTGAAGAACCACAATATAGAGCAGGTTGGGAACGACTGTCATCACCACCGCCACAATCAGCTTGTAGCGCATCTGTGTGCGCAGCGAAACAGGAATGCTCTGCATCCAGCGCACACCATTAGCGCCTGTGCGGGAAATCGCGGTGGCGGCGATGGAGTTCGATGTACCCAGGAAAAGCAGAAGCACAAAAGCGATCAGAATGGGATATGTCCAGAAAGAAGGCAAAGACGTGACATCAATAGCCCCGGTAATTTCGCGCGCGTCTCGAATCATCGGATTGAGCATGATCATGCCGCCGATCATCAGCGGACCGATAAATCCGGCGATGACGCAGTTCATCAGATAGACGGGAGTGCGAAACAGTTCCCGGATATCATTCATGACAAACAGTTTCCATAGCGGATCTTTCTGCGCGCGAAGAGAGAGTTTCTTCTTTTTCGAACTGGACCCCTGTGCGCTCATCACAGCTGGCAGGTAGAGAATCGAACTGAGCCATGCGGCAAGTCCAAGCGGAACGACAACAGACAGCACGCACAGCACCAGGCCAAGAAAACTGCCGTCAAGAATTGCATCGACCGCCCAGTTGACCTGAAAGAAAATGCTCGATCCCATCGACATGATTTCCGGCTTTCCGGCGATGATCGCCGTGAGATTCTCGTTGGAAGCCATGGCCTGTCCGGAATACATGGAAGCCATCGAAATGCCGATCGCAAAGACAATCGCGAACAGTCCGCAGATCAGATTGAAGAGATCTTTGTTGCGGAAAAAGGGAAGAAAACGCATCACAACCAGAAAGATGATGCCCAGAATCGACATCAGCGATACAGGAAGCAGAAGACACGTCAGTACAAGCATTACACCGCCAAGAGGCGTAAGCACATGTGCCGCAATGCCGCCGCCCAGTCCGCCGATCATGATCACCAGCGTGATGGGAAGCAGAGAGACCAGCACGACGATGGATTTTGCCAGAAGAATCTGGAAAGGCCTGAGCGGCAGAGGAAGAAGCATTGAGATATCCTGCGAAAAATAGAAGGTGGTCGGCAGCATGTAGATCAGCTGAACCATTTCAAAGAGCAGCAGCATAAAGAACAGCATTTGCATGCCCATCTTGACCAGGCCCATATCGAAGATTACAAAAAACTGAACCCCCGCAAAGAAGGCCATGACGATGCCAAGCAGAATGCCGCCGATCCAGTACATCGTCATCTTGAATCCATCAGCGTTCTTCGAGGGAGAGAATGTATTTTTGAGAAGGACGCGGGTAAGAAGCAGAGTATTATGCACGATTGTTCACCTCCAGGAAGATTTCCTCCAGCGACTTGTCCGGATACTGTTCCTGCAGGTGCTCGAGCGTGCCGTCATAGACGATGCGTCCCGATTGAATCATCACGATTTTGTCGCACAGTTTTTCGGCGACTTCCAGTACGTGCGTGGAGAAGAAAACTGTTTTGCCTTTGGCTGCATGCTCCTTCATCTTGGTTTTGAGAAGGAAGGAAGCGTTCGGATCGAGACCGGTCATCGGTTCGTCGAGAATCCAGATATCCGGATCGCAGACAAGCGCGCCGATCACAATTGTTTTCTGGCGCATACCGTGGGAGTAGGTGCTCAGTTTGGACGTCAGGGCATCCGTCATTTCGAATTCTTCGGCAAGAGAGGCAATGCGCTCTTTGGCGACTTCGGGATCCACATGGTAGATGCCTGCCATGAACTGAATGTATTCCAGACCGCTCAGACGAAGAAACAGATCGGGCGAATCCGGTACAAGCGCGAATCGTGATTTCGCTTCGAGAGGATCTTTGACAATATCGCACCCGTTCAGGGTGATTGTGCCTTCATCGGGTTTCAGGATGCCGGTGATCATGTTGATTGTTGTGGTTTTACCCGCGCCGTTCGGGCCGATAAAGCCGGTGATGCATCCCGAGGGGATTTCGGCGGTACAGTTGTCGACAGCGACTTTTTCTCCAAAGCGCTTTGTGACACCGCTGAGTTGAATCATACTTGATTTCCTTTCTGTCCGGCTGACCATTACAGAGCCGGAACACTTGCGCAACTGTGTTAGT